>JBJKPV010000235.1:0-6477 GCA_046706015.1 Allostellaceae bacterium
CTTATGATCCGGTCGCGGAATGGGACAAGGAACCGACGGTGCCCGCGATGGAGCCGGTCGAAAGGGCCTAGTTGGCGGACCTATCGCCCTGGGCAAGAGGCACGCGGCCAACGGAGACACGACATGAACGAAATCACGCCGCGGTATAATTCGGGCATTCAGCGCTCGAAAGGCCTGCTCGAGATCGCGGCTGGGCTCTACGACACCTCACTTTCCCGCCGCAGCACGCGCAGCGGCACGCGCATACCGCAAATCGATTCGCGGCTCGGCACGCGCCTCTCGCTGCGCATCGACGCGCGGACGGGGTCATCGTCGGATCGAAGCCTGGGTATATCCTTCGGCGTTGGCGGCTCGCGCGACAATCTCTTGCGCGTGGCGCGAAAGGAGCTTTCACTTCTCTGGATCAATCCCAACGCACCGCTGGCCCTGGCCTATAAGGGATGCCCGCCGTTTACGGAACCTTTGCCCCTTCGTGCGATTGCGGTCTTTCCGTCCTGGGACGCCGTCGTCGTCGCGGTTCATGAGTCGACCGGCATCACCGCCATCGAACAGATCCGCGAACGCCGCCAGCCGCTGCGCGTCTCGACCGGAAACCCGACGGCCCCGCCCTTCGATGACGATCCGACCATGTTCGCCGTCGACACCCTGATCGCCGCGGCGGGGTTCTCCCTCGACGACATCCGCGCCTGGGGCGGCTCCGTTCACAGCGTCTCGCGTCCGAGTCATCCGGACCGGGCCGAGTTGATCCGCAAGCGCGAGATCGATGCGATCTTCGACGAGGGCGTCTTGAGCTGGGGTCAGTTCGCGCTCGAGCGCGGCTTTCGGATCTTGCCGGTCGAGGGTCAGGTGCTCGATCGCGTGACATCGGCCGGTTATGACCCCGTCACTTTGACCACGAACCGCCTAGCCGGGCTGCGATCCCCCGTCACCTCGGTCGATTTCTCCGGCTGGCCGATGATCGTGCACGCCGAGATGGAGGATGAGGTCGCTTACGCGCTGTGCGAGGCCATCGAGGCGCGCCAACGCGTCATCCCGACGGACAATTTCCGGCCGCTGGACCTCGCGCAGCTGTGCACCGTCGGCGAGGAAACCCCGCGCGGGGCGCCGCTCCATCCGGGCGCCGAGCGCTTTTATCGCGAGCGCGGCTATCTGCGGAGCTAACACTCCCGGCAAGGCAGCTCAGAAGCGCTCCAAGAGCCAGCCCTTGCCGTGGAACCGGTCGCCGATGCCCTGGGCGCGCAGCGCGTGCCAGATCGTGGCGATATTGATCGGGATCACCGGCTTGCCGAGCTGATATTCCAGAGTCGGAAAGATGTCCACGGCAGAGAGGTTCGTACCGGCTTGCACGATGGCATCGACATCGTCGCCGTCGAGTTCCTTGATGATGGTGTCGATCACTTCCTTCTGGGGCGTATGTGCGATCGAGGTCGCGGTGTTGCATTTGAGGCCGATGACCTTGGTCACTTCGTAGCCGGACTCCTCGAGAAAGCGCCGCACCTGCACGTCGCCGACCGGTTGATAGGGCGTGAGCGCCGCGACGCGCTTGGCGCCGAATTTGTCGAGCGCGGCGCGTAGCGCGGCCGCGCCGCTGGTGAGCCCCATTTCTGGGCCGATATAATCCCGCAGGCGCTGCTCAAATTCGGTATTGCCGTCCAACCCGCCCCAGAAGGTCTCGGCCGACATCCCCATCATGATGTAGCTCGGCTCGCAGGTCATGACGTCGCGCAAGGCATCGGGGATCGTCTTGCGGATCGCCGCGATGAAGGCGAGGAACATGTCGTCGCTGGAAAGATCCGGCTGCTCCACCCAGAAACGCGCAAAGTGCCAGCTGACGCCCTCCGGGAGGATGCGCTGGCAGTCGTATTCGACGCCGATATTGGTCGAAGGGATGATGACGCCGATGCGGCCGCGAATGCCGATCCATGGCGCCTGGGCTTTAAGCGGTTTGGCGGCGGGCGCGTTTATTGGACCTCTCCTTGGATCGCCGTCTTGGCACGGATTTTGATTTCTTCTCTCTGTCATAGTATGCGGCTTGCGGGCAAAGACAACAGGAGGGACGATGTCGCAGACCGATCGCGTGCTGATCGTCGGAGGAGGCCCAATCGGCTACACCACCGCTTTCCTCCTCGCCCGTCTCGGCATTCCTTTCGTCTTGCTCGAAGCGGGCGAGAAGATTTTCGACGATCCGCGCGCCGGCACGATCCACCCGCCGACCTTGGAGCTTTTCGACACGGTCGGCATCACCCCGACGCTCCTCGAGCGCGGCTACGTCGTGCCCCACTATCATTATCGCGACCGCAAGACCGGCGTGGTGGCGGATTTCGACCTCAGCGTCCTCGCCGCCGACACGCCCTTCCCGTTCCGCCTGATGCTCGAGCAGCACAAGATCTGCTACATCCTGCGCGATCTGCTCAAGGATTATCCAAATCACGAAATCCTGATGCGGCATGGCGTTTCACAGGTCGAGCAGGACGCCGAGGGCGTGACGGCGACCGTCCACTCGCCCTCGGGCGAGACGCGGATGCGCGGGCGCTACGTCATTGGTTGCGACGGAGGGCGCAGCCAGGTACGCAAATCGATGCGCGTCGATTTCGCGGGCTTCACCTACAATGAGCGCTTCCTGGTGCTGAGCACGCGCTTCGATTTCGAGCAGGAAGGCTACGCGTTGACCAATTACATCGCGGATCCGGAGGAATGGTGCGCGCTCTTCAAGGTGCCGGGCCAAGACGAAAAAGGCGTCTGGCGCGTGGTCTTTCCCGTCGACGCCAGCGCGCCACCCGAAGAGATTCTCGATGAAGCGGCCGCGCAGCGGCGCATCCAGGGATTTCATCGCAAGGAAGGCGATTATGACGTGGTGCACCGCAATCTCTATGACGTGCACCAGCGCATCGCCTCGCGCTATCGCGACGGGCGCATGCTGATCGCCGGGGACGCGGCCCATATCAACAACCCGCTCGGCGGCATGGGCATGAATTTCGGCTTCCACGATGCCTTCAACTTGGTCGACAAGCTGAAACGCGTCTGGTTCGAAGGCGCGAGCGACGATCTCTTCGACCTCTACGACCGGCAGCGCCGTACCGTGGCGCAGGAATATCTCCAGCGCCAGACCATCGAGAACAAGAAGAACATCGAGCAAAAGGACCCGGCCGCTCGCGCGAAATTCCACGACGAGCTTCGTGCCATTGTCGCCGACCGCGAACGCCAGCGCGCCTATCTGCGGCGTGTCGCGATGATCGACGGCTATCGCCGCTCCCTGTCGATTTCCTAGGTCGCCCGAATCGGCTTGCTTCGCGCTCGCGACCCGTTACGGCTAATATGAACGGCGCCGCGACCGCGTATAGAACACAGCACCCCCTTGGAGAAGAACGAATGAAGATCGCTATTCCGGACATGATCTCGAACTCCTACTTCCCAGCCATCGCGGCGGTCGAGCTGGGCTTCTTCAAGCAAGAAGGCCTCGATATGGAGCTCGAGCTGATCTTTCCGGTCGACAAGACGCTCGAAGTGCTGCGTGACGGCGGCATCGATTTCGTCGGCGGCTCGGCTCACAGCGTGCCCCACGCGTTTCCCGAATGGAAAGGCGGCAAGCTCATCGGCGCGCTGGCGCAGAACATGTACTGGTTCCTCATCCTGCGCGCCGATCTGAAAGCGAAGCAGGGCGACATCGCCGCGATCAAGGGGCTGAAGATCGGCGCGGCGCCGCTGGTCGAATTGGGGCTCAAGCGCCTGCTGGTCGAATCCGGCATCGATATCGAGCGCGACAAAGTGACGATCGGCCCGGTGCCGGGCGCCTTCCTCGGCGAGAACAAGAATTTCGGCGTGGCGGCGGCCAAGGCCTTGCAAGCCGGCCTCATCGACGGCTTCTGGGCCAACGGCATGGGCGCCGAGGTTGCAGTTCGCTCGGGCGCCGGAACGATGGTGATCGATGCGCGGCGCGGCGACGGGCCGCCAGGCGCGATCCACTACACTATGCCGGCGCTGATCACGTCGGACGCTGTGATCGCGCGCGATCCGAACGCGGTCGCGGCTGCGGTGCGGGCGCTGGTGAAGACGCAAGCCGCCTTGAAGAAAGACGTCAGCCTCGCCACCAAAGTCGGACGAAAGCTTTTCCCGGCGGAAGAAGCCGAGCTCATCGCCGATGTCGTGCAGCGCGACCTGCCTTATTACAGCGCCGCGATCAGCCGCGATTTCGTCTCCGGCATGACCAAGTTCCAGCGCGAGATGGGCTTGATCAAGAGCGACCCAGCCTACGAGATGGTCGTGGCGACGCAATTCGCGCAATATTGGCACTGAGCAGCCGCGAGCGGCGCTCGTAGCGCGGAGCGGCCGCTCGTTAGAGTAATAAGCTGCGGGGAGGAGAGAGGTGGCGCGGAAACCGCTTGTGGTCATCATCGGCGGCGGGATCGGCGGGCTGACGGCGGCCCATGCGCTGCGCCAGCGCGACGTCGAAGTCCTCGCCTACGAGCAAGCAACCGCGCTCAACGACATTGGCGCCGGGATTCAGCTTAGCCCCAACGCGATCAAAGCCTATCGCGCGCTCGGCCTCGAAGCGGAGATCGACAAGATCGGCTTCGAAACCGAGTACCAGACGATCCGGAGCTGGCGGAGCGGCCGGATCATATCGCGGCAGCCACGCGAAGGCGTGATGCGCGCGCGGTACGGCGCGCCTTATTACACGCTGCACCGCGCCGACCTATTAGAGCTGTTGGGCCGGAGCTTGCCCGAAACCAGCTTGCGTCTTGGCGCGCGCTGTCTCGGCGTCGAGACGCATGATCGCGGCGCCGTGGCACGCTTCAGCGACGGCGAAGAAGTGGAAGCGGATATCGTTGTCGGGGCGGATGGAATCCATTCCGTGACGCGCGCCGGCCTGTTCGGCGACGCGAGCCCGCGTTTCACCGGCTGTATGTGCTGGCGAGGCCTTGTCCCTATCGACGCGGTTCCAAAAGCGATTTCGACCACCGATGGTACCTCATGGTGGGGACCACATGGGCATATCGTCCATTACCCCGTGCGCGGTGGCAAGCTCCTGAATTTCGTCGCCCATTACGACAGCGAGGCTTGGACCGAAGAATCCTGGACACGCGAATGCGACCGGTCCGAGCTGATGGAAACTTATGCCCGATGGAATGAGGCGCTGTTGCAGCTCATCGCCTGCAGCGAGCGCTATTACAAATGGGCGCTCTATGACCGCGAGCCGCTCGAGCGCTGGAGCAAAGGGCACGTCACGCTGCTTGGTGACTCGGCGCACGCGATGCTGCCCTATCTGGCGCAGGGCGCATGCATGGCGATCGAGGACGGCTATGTCTTGGCCGCAGCAATCGCGAGCTCGCCCGAGGATTTGACCGCGGCGCTCGCGCAGTACGAGGCGCAACGGATTCCCCGCACGCGGCGAACCGTGCTCGGCTCGCGCTTTCGCGCCAAGGAAAATCATCTCGCCTCGCCTTGGAAGAGGCTACTACGCGATATCAAGATCGGTTTTCGCGACCGCTTCGGCTCGGACAACACCGCGTTTCGGGCCGCGTGGCTCTACGATTACGATGTCGCAGCGGAATCGCGATCCATCGTAAGCGCGGTCGCGGCCGACTGATCGGGAATCTGGAAACCGGGAGAAGCGCTGATGCCGCTTGCAAAAACCCGCCACGGTGCGCTGCATTTCGAAACGCTCGATCAAGTCGCGCCCTGGGAGAAGGTCGGATATCCCATCCTCTTCCATCACGGTATCGGCGCTTGCGCCGGGATCTGGACGGAATGGCACGACCCGCTCGCCGAGCGTCACCCTCTCATTACTTTCGACATGCGCGGCTATGGCCGCTCGCATATCCCCGCGCCGGATTTCGAATGGTCGCTCGACTTGCTCGTCGACGACGTCTTTGCCGTGGCCGATGCCGCCGGTGTCGGCCGCTTCCATCTCGTCGGTGAATCGATCGGCGGCACGATCGCGCTGGCCGCCGCGCTGGCGCGCCGGGACCGGATCGCCACGCTCACGATCAGCAATGGCGGCTATCTCGGCGCCTCGATCCAGCGCGTCGAGATCTGGCGCGGACAGCTGGAGGAAGGTGGCGTCAAGCATTGGTCCGACGTGTTCATGCGGGATCGGTTTCACGACGATGCGCTCTCGCCGGAGCGGTGGACCTGGTTCGCCGCTCAGCAGGAATTATGGCGGCCCGAATCGATCATGAATTCGCTAGGGGTCTTGATCGGTACCGATCTCGCGCCGCGGCTGGCCGAAATCCAGTGCCCAACCCTCATCTTGCACCCCGATGGCAGCCCGTTCATTCCGGTCACGGCCGCGGCGGAGCTTCACCATCTCTTGCCGAACGCCGAACTGCATGTCTTCGGCCATGCGCGCCATGGCCTGCCCTTCTCGCATGCGCGGCAATGCGCCGGAATCTTAAGGTCCTTTCTTGATGCGCGCGCGCACCGTCATCTCAGTTAAGGCCCAGTCGCAGCACTTGCGCGCCCGGCACCATATTCATC
>JBJKPV010000236.1:0-9847 GCA_046706015.1 Allostellaceae bacterium
CGCTCATTCGTCTCGACGATCATGCCGCGGCGCACCAGCGGGGTCGCGCGCTAGAAGAAGACGTTATTGGCCTCGGGCCGGTTGCCACGCGCGATCAGATAGGCATCGCCCGCGCCCGCGGTCGCCACCAACACGGTCGAAGCGCCGGTCTGCTCGATCAACGAGTTGATGGCGATGGTCGCGCCATGGACGAAGGTTTCGCATTGGCGCAGATCGACGCTGGCCTTGGCGAGGCAATTGGCAATGCCGCGGTTGAAATCCTCGGGCGTCGTGGAACTCTTGGCATGACGCAGCGCGCCAGTTTCGTCGTCGATATAGACGAGATCCGTGAAGGTGCCGCCGATATCCAGCGCGACGTGAGCTCCCATGCGTTCTACCCCGAACCTTTGTGAATTGTTGCCGCGCCGAGTGCGGATGACGTCGCAAATCCTGTTCTGCGCTTCCGACCTTGTCAACAAACCTTGCCCATGGCGGACGCGGCCCATAGGATGCGGCGCAAGCGCGAATACAGCGTCAAATCGAGGAATCGGGCTCATGGACCTCGCCGGAAGGCAGCGGGCGGCACAACAGTTGATGGAACGCGAAGGCGTCGACGTCATGCTGGTTGCGTCGAACGAGATCAATCGCATCGACACGGTGTTTCACTTGACCGGCTATCGCGGCGTCGGCGAAAGCCTGGCCGTGCTGCGCAAGGGCGAGACGCCGCTGCTGATCGTCACGCCGGAATGGGAGATCGAGCGCGCCGAGGCCCGCGCCAAAGGCTGGGAGGTCCGCGGTGCGGAGGATCTGCCGCAAGCGGTGTCGACGCTGTTCGCCAAGGGCCCGCCGGCGGGCCGGACCGCGACCGTCAATCTCGGACGTCTGCCCTCTGCCGTCGGCAACAGACTGAGCGCGTTTGTCGGCAGGGACGCCAAGAAGCTCGATAGGCCGCTCGAGCTGGCGCTGATGCCCAAGACCAGCGACGAGATCGAATATGCGCGCCAGGCGACGGCGATCGCCGAGAAGGGCTTCGAGAAACTTCTTAAGGTCGCAAAGCTCGGCATGGCGGAATGCGATCTCGCCGTGGAGATGAAGCTCTATATGGAGCAGCTCGGCGCCGATGATAATTTCTGGCTGATGACGGCGTCGCCGCATAATCGCGCGGTGCAGCCCTCGAGCGGCCGCAAGCTCGAACGCGGCGATATCATTCTCGCCGAGATGACCCCGACCTATCGTGGCCAGCTCGCGCAGATCTGTCGCACGGTGGTCATGGGGCCGCCGTCGCCGCTTCTCGAAGAGAAATACGCGCTTGTCGTGCGCGCGATGGAAGCTGGAATCCGTACCGTGCGGCCAGGCATCAAGATGGCGGCGGTCGCCAATGCGATCGATGAAGTGTTGAGCGCGCAGGGCTACGCCGAATTCTGCCGGCCGCCCCATATTCGCCGCCGCGGCCATGGGCTCGGTCACGGCTCCAACGCGCCGGGCGATGTTGCGCCCGAGAACGACGTGATCCTGCAAGAGGACATGGTGTTCGTCGTCCATCCCAATCAGTACCTGCCCGAGACCGGCTATCTCCTCTGCGGCGAGCCGGTGCATGTCACCGCGACCGGCGTCGAGCAGCTGAGCAAGCGCACGGCCTGGCTTGCCTCCGTGCCGGTCTGAAAGGGGCTCAAGACATGCGTGTCAGCCAACCCGCGGTTCTGGTCGGCAATTACGATTGGGACGAGACCGTCATCCCCCGCGCCGAATACGATCAGCGGGTCAAACGGGCGCTCGCCAAGCTCGATGCGAGCCTCGCCGGCCTCGTCGTTTACGGCAACAAGGTCGATAATGCCGCGCTCGCTTATCTCACCAATTTCGAGCCGAAGATCGAGTCCGGGATGGCGCTCGTTGCCAGGAACGGCAAGATCCGTATCCACGGCTCCGGCAGCCCACACATGATGGTCAACGCCAAGCGCCTGACCTGGGTCGAGGATGTCCGCCCGTTGCGCGATCCCGCCAGGAACATTGCCGAGTGGGCCAATGAATCCGCCAAGGGTCCGCTGGGTTTCTGGACCACCGAGGCGATGCCGGCCGATCTCTTGCCGCGCATCCAGGCGGGTCTCGGCGAACGCAAGCTGATCGATGTCAGCGCGTCGCTCGACGCGCTGCTGCGCGAGAAATCGCCGGTCGTGCTGAAGCTGACGCGCGAGGCCTGCGGCATGCTCGACGAGGCGGTTGTGGCGCTGAAGGACCAATTCCACGGCACGAGCGCGCGCGAAGCCGCGGTCGCGGCCGAACTCGCGGCGACCAGGGCCGGCGCGCAGGACGTTCGTGTTCTCATCAGCCTTGCCAAGGGTGGCACGCCGACGGCGATCGACTATCCCGAGGGCGGCAAGCTCGACCCGCTGCTCGCTTATATCGCCGTGCGTCATGCCGGCTATTGGGCCGAGGGCTTCGTCACACTCAGCTCGATGCCGAATGACACGGTCGCGCGGACGCAAGCCGCGCTGACAGCGATGCTTGCCGCCGCCAAGGCCGGCACCACGAGCGCCGCTTTGCGCGATGCCGCGCAAGAAGCGCTTGGCAGTCTTGCCATTCATCCAGCGGCGCGCCGGCTCGCGATCGGCATCGGGCAGATGCTCGAAGAAATCGAGGCAGCGCCCGGCGGCGTCTCGAAGCTCGAAGCTGGCCGGGTCTATTCGCTGCGCGCGGGCGCGCATGTGTCCGCCACCGACAACGCACTGCTCTCGGCGATGATCGAGGTTCGGGCTGACGGCGCGCAAATCCTCTGGTCGGCGCTTAGCTAAATCGCAGGCGAAGATGGCACTCGACGCCGCTGATGTGGTCATCCTGGGCGGCGGCCTCGCCGGGCTCGCGGCCGCGATTCGCTGCGCCGAGCGGGGCTTGCGGCCGCTCGTGCTTGAACAGGGCGCGGACGAAAAATATCTCTGCAACTCGCGCATCACCATGGGCGTGTTTCAGGTCGCGCTCCACGACATGTTCGGCGGCGCGGAGTCGCTGTCAGCGGCGATCGATCAGGCGACGCAAGGCTACGTCGCGCCAAGCTTGCGCGACGCATACGCGGCCGACGCCGGACCCGCCTTGCGCTGGCTCTTGGGCCTCGGCATCCGCACCATCAATGCCGGCGCCGCGACGCGCAGCCTTGCGACCTTGGCGCCGCCAGTGCCGCGCTGGCCGGGACTCGACTGGAATGGCCGCGCCGGGGATGTGATGTTGCGCACGCTCGCAGCAAAGCTCGAAGCGCTGGGCGGCCGGATCGAGCGCGGCTGGCGCGGGCGCGAGCTCATCATGGCGGATCGGCACTGCGTCGGCATCCTCGCCACGCGCGCCGCCGAGACTCACCGATTGGCGACGCACGCGGTGGTGCTCGCCGATGGCGGATTCCAGGCGAACGATGATCTGCTGCGTCGCTTCATCAGCAAGCGGCCGGAGCAGCTCCTGCAGCGCAACGCCAAGACCGGGCGCGGCGACGCGCTGCTGATGGCCGAGGCCGCGGGCGCGCGCCTTACCGACATGGACTGCTTTTACGGTCACGTGCAGGCGCGTGACGCGATGCATAATCCCAAGCTCTGGCCGTACCCGACGATCGATTTCCCGATCGCCGCCGGCATTGCGGTCGAGGCATCCGGCCGGCGCTTCACCGATGAGGGGCTCGCCGGCGTCGCGGTCGCCAACGCGATCGCGCGGCTCGACGATCCGCTCGGCGCGGTCGCGATCTTCGACGAGGCGATCTGGCAGGCGAGCGGCAAGACCTATGTCATGTCCGCCAATCCGTTCCTGATCGACACCGGCGCCATTTTCCATCGCGCGGATAGCGTCGCGGCACTCGCGCCGCCCGCCGGATTGCCGGCCGATGCGCTGATCGAAACCGTGACGCGCTACAATGACGCGGTCGAGCGCGGCGCATTGAGGGCGCTCGATCCGCCGCGCAGCGACGATATCGGCCACATTTGGGGCTCGAAGGCGCTGCCGATCCGCCAGCCGCCTTTCTACGCGGTGCCGCTTTGCGCCGGCATCACCTACACGATGGGCGGGTTGGCGATCGACGCCTCGGCGCGCGTGCAGCATCGCGACGGTGATGCGATCGCGGGGCTCTACGCCGCGGGCGGCACGATCGGCGGGCTCGAAGGCGGCCCGCGTGTCGGCTATAGCGGCGGTCTCGCCAAGGCGCTGACCTTCGGAAAAATCGCCGCTGAAAGCATTGCGCGCGATCTTGCCGCGGGCGCCGGAGTTTAGGCCACGTCTTCGAGCGCGAAGCCCGCGACGCGCTTGTATTGATCGCTTAGCGCCTTCAGCTCTTCCGGTGTGATATACGCCGAGAGATTGTCGTAAGGCCGGTCACCGACCAGCTCCTCGACCCGGATATTGATGAAGTCCGGCGGATACTGGCGGTTGGTGCGCACGACCTTGGCGGTGGGCTCCAAGCGCCGACTTTCATATTCTTTGAGCGCCTCGACCGGATCGGCGTGACGTTGCAGCAGATCGCCGAGGGTGCGCGCATCGATCAGGGCTTGTGCCGCGCCGTTGGAGCCGCGCGGATACATCGGATGCGCGGCGTCACCCGCCAGCGTGTTGCGGCCAAAGGTCCCGCGTGCGACCGGATCCTTGTCGACCATCGGATATTCGAGGATCGTGTCGGCGTCGCGGATGAGCGCGCCGACATCGAGCCAATCGAATTTCCAGTTCTCGTATATCGGCAGGAAGTCGGCGAGCCGCCCCGGTTTGTTCCAATCGTTCTGCTCGACCGTGCCAGATTGGATCTCCGCCATCCAATTGATGAGCTGGTTCCTCTCGCCATCGACCTTGTCGATGATCGGATAGACCACGATCTTGCCGGTGCGGATCGAGCCGATGCGCATATAGGTGCGCCCGGTGAGGATGGGCTTGCGGCGCGTCACGCCGCGCCATGTATTTATGCCGGCAAAGGCGAGTTTCTCGTCGGGATAGAATTGGCGCCGCAGCGCCGAATTGACGCCATCGCAGGCAATCGCGACCGCGGCCCGCACCGGCTCCGGCGCGGCGCCGCTCGTGCCGCTGCGGAAGCGCAAGGTGACGCCCTCGGCATCCTGCTCGACGCCGACGCAATGCCGATCGGTCACGAGGCGTTCGGGCCCGATCGCGGCCAGCGCTGCCTTGAACATTGCGATGTGCAGCCGCCCGCGATGAATGCCGAGCTCGGGATAGCGGTAGCCGGCGTATTTCCCGCGCGGCTCCTTGTAGAGGAGCTGGCCGAAGCGATTGAAGAAGCAACTCTCCAAATTCTCGATCGCGAGCGACTTCATCGTCTCGAGCAGGCCGATCGCGTCGAGCTCGCGCGTCGCGTGCGGCAGCAGGGTGATGCCGACGCCGAGTTCCTTTACTTCCGGCGCGCTTTCATAGACACGGCAGGGGACGCCGCGCTTTTCGAGATTGAGTGCCAGCGCCAACCCGGCAACGCCGCCGCCGATGATCGCCACCTTGGTCGTTTCGATTGTCACGCCTTCATTCCTCTTGCCATTCCCAGGTACTTCTTCGTCTGCGCCCACGCATCCGACAACATCTCGCGCCCGCTCTCGGCCGATATCGCCGCAAAGCGCTCCGCCACGGTCTCGGGGGCGAGCTCGTCGGCGCACAGATGGATGCCTTGCGTCTCGACGATCTCGGCGCGGGCAAAGCAGCCGGCGCCGGCGCAGAGGATCACGCGCGAAGGGGCGTCGGCGCTGACGAGATAGAGCAGGCCGGGCGTCACCGTTTCGGGTGCCAGCAGCGTCTTGTCGTCGGCGGAAAGAAACGGATCGGTCATGCGCGTTGCTGCGGTCGGTGACAGGATGTTGACCCTGATGTCGTTCTTGCGCCCTTCCTGATCAAGCACGTTCATCAGGCCGACCATCGCCGCCTTGGCGGCGCCGTAATTCGCCTGGCCGAAATTGCCGTAGAGCCCGCTGGAGGAAGATGTGAAAACGATGCGGCCGTAATTCCGAGCGCGCATTCCGTCCCACACTGCCTTCGCGCAATGGACCGAGCCCATCAGATGCACCTCGAGGACGGCACGGAATTCCTCAGGCGTCATCTTGGCAAAGCTCTTGTCGCGCAGGATGCCGGCATTGTTGACGAGAATATCGATTTGGCCCCAGCAGCGTTGTACTCGCTCCACCATCGCCGCGACCTGCGCGAAATCGGTTACGTCGGCATCGTCCGCCATCGCGATGCCGCCCGCCGCCTCGATCTCCGCCGCAACCGATGCTGCCTCCGATAGCGAGCCGCCGCTGCCGTCAAGCGTGGCGCCGCGATCATTCACCACGACCTTGGCGCCGCGCGCCGCGAGGCCCAGCGCATGGCTGCGCCCGAGGCCGCCGCCGGCACCGGTGACGATGGCGACGCGGTCGTCGAAGCGGATGGCGCTACCCGTCATGCTCCGGAAGCCGCGGCCGCGCCGTCACTTCGGCGGATGCAGCTGTTTCCACGGGTCCTTGACGTTGGGGATCGTGTCGAATTCGACATTGGCGAGCTTCCCGTCCTTCATCTCGGTACGCCGGATATAGATGTTCTGCACGATGTCCCGCGTCTTGGGGTCGACCGAAATTGGCCCGCGCGGGCTCTTATCCGTCTTCCAATGGCTGAGGAAGGCCAGGGCTTCGTCGCCCGTGAATTTTCCCTTGGTCGCCTTGATCAGGTCGAACACCGCCATCATGCCGTCCCAGCCATCGGCGGAAAGGAAATCCGGATGGGTGTTGGAGCCATAGGCCTTCTTCCAGGCCGCGACGAAGGCCTTGTTGGCCGGCCGGTCCGCCGCCTCGGAATAGTTGCCGGCGGTGATGAGGCCAACCGGTGCCGTCCCCATATTCGGCAGCTCCTCGTCGACCACCAAATCCTGCGTCGAGAGAATATGGATGCCCGCCTGGCGCACGCCGAGCTCATTGATCGTCTTCATGATCGCGGTCGCCTGCGTGCCGCCGGGTACCCAGACGAAGGCGACGTCGGGCTTGGCATCGCGAATGCGTTGCACGACGGGCGGAAAGTCCGGGGTCGCGGGCGAGAAAGCGATTTCGCCGATGATCTGGCCGCCGGCATCGGTGAAGCCCTTCTTGAAAGCATCGCCCGCGTCATGGCCGGGAATGAAGTCGCTGATCGCGACGAAAGCTTTCTTCCAGCCCTGCTTCACCGCCCATTGCCCCATCGGCAAGCCCGACTGCCACAAGGTGAAGGAGACGCGCACGACATAGGGCGAGATGCGCGGGATCGCGGCGCCCGCGGCGTTGGTAATGAGGAGCGGAATCTTCGCCTGCGCCGTCAAGGGCGCGATCGCGGCGGCATTCGGCGACGAGACGAGGCCGAACAGCAGGTTGACGTGCTCGCGTGTGATCAGCTCCTGCGCCACGCGCCGCGCCACCTCGGGCGTCGAAGTGTCGTCGCGCTTGATGACTTGAACGGTGACGCCCGGCGGCAGCTCCTTTTCATGCTCTTTCACATAGAGCGCGACGCCCTTGTCCATCTCGTCGCCGGGCGCCGCGAGAAATCCCGAATAGCTGTTGATGAAGCCGATCTTGATGTTGGTTTGCGCCGCCGCAGGGCCGGCCGCGGCCATCGCCAGCAACGCCGCGCTTGCCATCGCGCGCCAATACGCCACGCTCTTCGCCATTTTCGTTGGTCCCCTCGTCCCTTTCTTGCCGCCTTCGACCCCCTTGGGCGGGCTTCGCGCGAAGTCAACGCGGCGCCTATCGCGCCGTCAAATCATTTTTTGCCGCGCGACGCCCGCGCGCTGTCCGACCCGCGCGCCTCGCGTCTTTGGCGCCGCTATTTGACGAAAGCGTCCGTGGCGAGGCCGGCGTAGGAGCTGAGCTTTTCCGAGGGCTGCATCAGTCCCGCGTCGATGTTGAAGAGCTCGGCGTTCTCAAGGCCCTTCATGTTCACCACCGGCGGATTGGGGCTGATCTTGCGCACCGTCTCGAAAGCAGCGACCAGCACCTTGTCGCTGAGCTTCGCGAACCGCTTCTTGAGGAGGGCGAGCGCCTCCTTCGGATGGTCCTGCATGTAGGCTACCGCCTCGGTGAAGGCGTGTCCCAGGCCGACGCAGACAGGCCGCCGCTTCTCGCAGGTCGCAGGCATGGTGACGACCACGTTGTTGGCGAAGGGGTCGAGGTCCTTGGGCTCGCCGTCGGGGCCGCTCGCGATCATCACCGCGCTGCCCTCGATGACCGGGATCAACGCCCAAGGCGGCGACATCGCGATGCCGTCGATCTGCTTGGCCTTATAGGCGGCGATCATGTTGGGCGGCTGCATGATGGCGACGTGGACGTCGTCCTTCGGGATGCCGGCGCGTTTGGCCATGAGCAGGACATAAGCGTGAATAAGCGACCCGGTCGCGTCGACGGCGATGGTGTGACCACGCAACACTGAAGCGCGCTTGGCGAAGG
The DNA here is from genome assembly GCA_046706015.1 of Allostellaceae bacterium. Classification (GTDB taxonomy): domain Bacteria; phylum Pseudomonadota; class Alphaproteobacteria; order ATCC43930; family CGMCC-115725; genus CAIKMD01. The sequence continues at coordinate 8,376 of JBJKPV010000236.1, forward strand.
AGGCCTTGGGATCGAAGCCGGCCGCCTCGGCCACGCTTTTGCGCATCGAAACCTGGATGATGGGTTTGTTCGTGGTCTCGACGATCGCCAGCATGCGCTGGCCTCTCGCCGCGGCGCGGGTCAGCGTGATCGAAGATACCTGCGCGAAGTCGGCGCTGCCGGCGATCACCGCGTTGGCCGAAGCTACGCCCGGAATCTTGACGATTTCGACGTCGAGCCCGTTCTTTTTGAACAGGCCCAAATCTTCGGCGAGGTAGGACGCGCTGAAGGAGAGGCTGACGGCCGGGTTGGCGAGAACAACGTGGGTGAGTTTCGCATCAGCCGCGCGCGCCGGGCCGGCAAGAGCGGCGGCGGCGATACCCAGGACGCAGGCAGCAAGATTCGTAACGCGGCGGTGCATAGATACTCCCCTTCAATGTCGTGAAAAGATGGATGGCGTGGAATGAGACTCAAGCGCGCGGCTTCATGAGCCGGATCGGCTTGCCGTCGAGGAAGGCACGGATATTCTCGACCGCGTTGGTGTAGTAGATGCGGAAATTCTCCTCGATCGCATAGCCGAGATGCGGCGTCAGCACGACATTGTCGAGCTCGAGGAAAGGATGGTCTTTCGCTATCGGCTCGCGATCATAGACATCGATCGCGGCGCCGGCGATGCGGCGGGCTTTCAGCACGGCGAGCAGTGCCGCCTCGTCGACGATCGGGCCGCGCGAGGTGTTGACGAGATAGGCGCTCGGCTTCATGCGCGCGAGCTCCATCGCGCCGACGAGCCCGCGGCTCTCTTTGTTGAGCGGGATATGGATAGTGACAATGTCGGCGCGCTCAAACAGCTCGGCTTTCTCGACGCGCTTGACGCCGAGTTCGGCCGCGCGCGCCTCGGTCAGATTGCGGCTCCAGCCGATCAGCCCCAGCCCGAAAGCTTTGCCGGCGCGCGCTACCATACCGCCCAGGCGGCCGAGGCCGATGATGCCAAGCGTCTTGCCGTTGGCGCCATAACCTACCGCCGTCTGCCAGCGGCCCTGGCGAATGGCGCGATCCTCGCGTGGAATGTTGCGCAGCAGGGCAAAAATCAAACCCCAGGTCAGCTCGGCGGTGGGATAGCCCACGCCCTCGGTGCCGCAATAAACGATGCCGCGCTCCGCGAGCGCCACGGCGTCGATCGACGCGTTGTGCATCCCGGTAGTGATGACGAGCTTCAAATTCGGAAGCTTTTCGACCAAAGCACGGGGCAGCGGCGTGCGCTCGCGCGTCAAGACAAGGCATTCGAAAGTGTGGAGGCGCTTAGCCAGCGCGTCGATGTCGGCGATGTGCTCTGGAAATGCCTCGATCTGCGCGTCGGGGTGAAGGCTCTTCCAGTCGGCGAGGCGCAACGCCACGGCGAGATAATCGTCGAGAATCGCGACGCGCAGCATGATGGGAAGCCTCCCGCCCACATTGACCTTGATTTTATTGTGCCGCCGCACGGCTTCGGGCGC
>JBJKPV010000237.1:0-6715 GCA_046706015.1 Allostellaceae bacterium
CGTCTCTAGCCGAGCGGCTGGACGCTGTGCCGCAAAAGAACGTGCGACGCAAGCGAAGCGCTTGGTGGCGCACTGGCGCCGGGCAGACGCGGCCCGTGCCTAGCGCTGCGCGGCGGCGATGAATGCCGACATGCGCGCGATCTCCTCGCGCGCCATTCGTATGCGCCGCCGCGCCTCGCTGAGGCTGCGCGGCGGCACCCGCCGCAACTCGATATCGTTCGCCCGCTGATGCTCGGCGTCGCGCATGATCTCGGTCATCACGCCGACCATTGTGTGCGGACTCGCCACTGGCTTCACCGGTCGACTCCTTCTCCGCATCGGATCGCGAGAGGGAGAAAAAGGCGGCGCCAATGCCGTCTTGCATTGCCCGCGTCACGCGCGGCCCCTGCGCGGGATTTCGGCCTCTTCATCCCCCGGGGCACCATCAGCGGGCCCCGCAGCGCTACACCTAGTGAGGGCATTGGGGTGCTGCAACCGGGTCACAGAATAGCCGCAGCGGCGCCGGGCACCGCCGGCGGGGCGCCGCCCACGCCGACAATTACATAAATTTCATGGAGATCGTGGTCGTTCCAACTTGACCAAGCGAGAGGGAGCGATTTTATCCTTGCCTCAAACGCGGCTCTGCCGGCTCGTCTGCCGAATAGATCGCTGAAACGCGAGAAATAACAACGGACGGCGCTCATGCGCTCTCATTCCATCTTGCTGATGCCGGTTCTCCTTACCGCTCTGGCTCTGCCGCTGGCCGGCTGCGGCGATTCGGGCAGCGCATCTGTGGTCACAAGCGATCCCCTCGCCGTTCCGCCGGATGTCGACGCGCGCCCGCCGCGGGTCGGAAACGGCGGCCAAGATCTCGCTTCGGTCCAGCCGAACTGGCAGACCGTGTTCCGTGCCGAAGGCAATCAGCAGGGTGCGGCGTCGGGATCTAAGGCCGCAAGCGATCCCGGCGCGGCCGAATTGCTGCATGAGGCCGGTGCTCAGAACGCGCCGCCCGACATCCGCAGCGAGATCGCCAACGCGCCCGAAGCCGGCTCGGCTTTCGCTTCGCTGTTCGTCGACAAACTGCTTGCTTGGCAACCGCCCGATTCGACCGCCAGAAAGCTGCCGTCAGCGCCAACACGGGGTACGGGCTCCACGCGCGGCGCGCCGCAAGCCACCGAAGCCGGCACGCCAAGTTTCGAGATCGCGAAATCCCGATCCTGGTTCAGCTGGCTCTTTTGATTGGATTGTACCGGCTTTAGAAAAACTCTCCCGCCGGCGGCGCCATGTTCGAAGACGTGGTGGGTGCACAAGGACTCGAACCTTGGACCCGCTGATTAAGAGTCAGCTGCTCTACCAACTGAGCTATGCACCCGCCTCCCACGCGGCCGCGGGCTTATAACAAGACCTTGGCCCCTTGTCGAGAGTGCTCTATTCGTCGCCGCCCCGGCCGATGCGCTGATCGCGATGGACATAGACGCAGATCAGCAGCCCGAAACCGAACATCACCGTGAGCATCGCCGTACCACCATAGGAAATGAGCGGCAGCGGCACGCCGACCACCGGGATAAGGCCCATCACCATGGCACTGTTGATGAAGACATAAAGGAAGACGTTGATGGTGACGCCGAGCGCGAGCAGCCGGCCGAAATGGCTGCGGCTGCTGAAGGCGATCGCGAAGCCGTAGACGAAAACGAGGATATAGAGCCCCAACAGCACCAGCCCGCCGACGAGGCCGAATTCCTCGGCCAGCATCGTGAAGATGAAGTCGGTCTGGCGTTCCGGCAGGAAGCTCAGATGTGACTGGCTCCCCATCAGGAAGCCTTTGCCGAAAAGACCGCCCGATCCGATCGCGATCTTTGATTGCAGGATGTGATAGCCGGCGCCCAACGGATCGTTCTCGGCATTGAGAAAGGCGTAGATGCGATCCTTCTGATAGGGCTTCAGATGGCGCCAGATCAGCGGAATCGCACCACCCCCCGCCATCAGCACGAGCACGAATTTCCACCACCGCACACCGACAAGGAAGAAGATCGCCCCGCCGCTCAGCACCAGCATCATCGCGGTGCCGAGATCGGGCTGCTTCATCACCATCGCCGCCGGAAGGAGTACGAGGAGCGTTGGCAAGGCGAGACGCGTCGGCCGTCCGATCTCCTCGGGTGTCAAGCCGCTGAAATAGCGCGCGAGCACGAGCACCAGCGCAACCTTCATGAATTCCGAGGGCTGGAACTGGATAACGCCAAGATCGATCCAGCGTTGCGCGCCCATGCCGACCGCCCCGCGCACCTCGACGATGATGAGAAGGAGGAACGCGCCGGCGTAGATCGCATAGGCCGAGCGCATCCAGAAGCGCAGATCGACGGTGGCGACGACGAGCATCATCACCACGGCGACGGCGAAGCGGATCATCTGCTTGCTTGCCCAGGGCTCCCAATGCCCGTTGGCGGCGTAATAAAGCATCGCAAAGCCGATGCCCGCGATGCAAAAGAGAAGCAGCAAGAGGCCCCAGCTGAGACCAAGCAGCTTGGCCGTGACGTTCTGCCGCGGCGGACTTGCATCGAGCATCGAATGCATCGCGGCTCAGCCTTGTGCCAGGGTGGTGGGCGCGAAAGGCGGGCTCGGCACGCGCCGCACCGGGTCGCGTTTTTGTGCTTCCAGCAGCACGTCATGCGCGATCGGCGCCGCCACCGCGCCGCCCACGCCGCCGGTCGCACCGCCAAGCTCGACGACGACGGAGCAGACATAGCGCGGCGCGCTCACCGGCGCGAAGCCGATGAAGAGAGCATGGTCGCGGTATTTCCACGGCACGCTCGCCCCGGTGAGGTGGCCGTGGGCGCGCTCGGCCTCGCTGTAATGGTGGACCTGGGCCGTGCCGGTCTTGCCGCCCATTGTCATCCCCTGCTCGGTGATGCGTGCGCTGTACGCGGTACCGTGCAACTCATTCACGGCGGCATACATGCCGTCGAGCACGACGTTGAGGTGGGCTTGATTGACGCCCAGGGGCGCAAAGGCGGAGTTGACTTCGTCGGCCACCTTGGTCAGCGGCGTCATCACACCATTCCGGCGCTCGAGCCGCGGCGTGACGGCGCGCGCGGTCGCGAGCCTGGCCGCGTAGATCGCGAGCTGCAGCGGCGTCACCGAGACGAAGCTCTGGCCGATGCCGCAGCTGATCGTCTCGCCGCGCTGCCACGGCACGCCATAGGTCGCCATCTTCCAGGCCCGCGTTGGGATGAGCCCGGCCTTCTCGCCCGGAATATCGATGCCGAGCTCGACGCCCAGCCCGAAGCGATGCGCCATATCGGCGATGCGGTCGATGCCGAGCAGATCGGCGCAATGATAGAAGAACACGTCGCAGGATTCGCGGATCGCGCGGCGCAACGCGATGTTGCCGTGGCCGCCGTGCTTCCAGCAATGGAACACCGCGTTGCCGAGCGTGAAATAGCCGGGACAGTAGAATTCGGTCTCGGGCGTGATAAGCGAGGCTTCAAGCGCGGCGACGGCGACCATCGGCTTGAAGGTCGAGCCGGGCGCGTAGGTCCCCCCGATCGCCTTGTCAGTGAGCGGATTGAGCGGATCAGTGATTAGCTTCTGCCATGCCGCCTGCGACAGACCCGCGGCAAAGGCGCCAGGATCGTAGCCCGGCGTCGAAGCGAGAACGAGCACTTCACCAGTCCAGGCGTCGAGGAGCACGCAGGACGCACTGCCCTGCGCTGCACAGCGCTTGGCCGCGAGATCCTGCAGCGCCATATCGATGCCGAGCGCGATGTCGCGGCCTGGCATGCCCTCCTCGCGTGCCAGTTCGCGCACGACGCGGCCGAAGGCGTTGACCTCGACTTGGCTGGTGCCGGCAGTCCCGCGCAGATCGAGATCGTAAGCCTTCTCGATTCCGGTCTTGCCGACGCGGAAATCGGGCAACTCGAGCAGCGGATCGTCGCCGTTGAGGTCCTGCTCCGAGACCGCGCCAACGTAGCCGACGGCGTGCGACACCGCTTCGCCGAACGGGTAATAGCGCGTCAGGGCCTGCTCGATCGAGACGCCCGGCAATTCGAGCGTGTTGACCTCGACCCGCGCCATCTCGTCCCAGGTGAGATTGTCGCGGATCACCACCGGAACGAAGCTGAGTTTGTTGTGGATGTCGCGCATCACGCGGCGCCGGTCCGCCTCGGTCAAGGGAATGAGCGTGCCGACAGCGTCGAGCGTCGCCTTGATATTGGCCGCCTGCTCTGCCACCAGAACAGAGCGATAAGTCGGACGGTTGCTCGCGAGCGGCACGCCGAAGCGATCGAGGATGCGTCCCCGCGGCGGCGCAAGCAGACGGATGTTGATCCGGTTCTCGTCGGCCTGAAGCGCGTAGCGATTGGCCTCAATCACCTGAAGGTAATAAAGGCGCCCGGCCAAGGTTCCGAGCAACGCCAATTGCCCGCCAGCAAGCATGATTGCGCGACGCGTCAATACCTTGCTGCGTTTGCTATCCTTGGCCATGGCTTACGCCCGCATCAAGAAGGCGCGGTGCGCCAAAGCGAGAATATAACTCCCGACCGGATAGCAGGCGATGGTTAACAGCGCTTGAAACACGAAGGGGCGCAAACCCACGAGTCCCTCGTGCAAGAGACAGACGGCGAACCAGAGAAACGCGAAATTGCCGGCGGCGATGAGGAGAAAGCCAAGCCACACGACGGGAAAGGTACGGTTAACGAAGAACTGACGCTGGCTCAGCACAGCGGTGCGCGCGAGCAGAAAGGTTAGCGCCGAGAGGCCGACATAGGGCGTGCCGTTGAGCAGATCGAGGAGCAGCCCGACGGCGAAGACCGCGCTCAAGGGCATAAGGTCGGGGCGATAGACGGTCCAATGGAAGACCGCCATCAAGGTGAAAGCCGGGGTCACCACGGCGAAGCCCGGCAGATTGAGCGGCACCACCGAAAAGATCGCGAAGAGCAGCGTCATCAGGAACGGCACGAAGCGTGCCGGATAGCCGCTGTCGCGCGAGAGGACAAACGGCATCGCGAAACCTCAGCGCGCCGCTTCGCCGGACCGGCCGCCTTTGCCCGTGCCCCGTTGCCCGGGCACGACGCTTTGCGGCAACACGCCTGAAAGCCCGAAATCGACGATGCGCAGCAATTCGAGCCGCGCGAGCTCCGCATAGGGCTCGACGCGGATCACGTCGCCAGACACCGACGCGACGACGCCAACCGGCAACCCCGGCGGAAAGACGCCGCCGGCCCCGCCCGTGACGATGCGTGTTCCCACCGTCACATCGGTCTTGGGCGGGAGATAGGCGAGCCGGGGCTCTTCGGAATTGTCGCCGTTGAGCATCGCCCGCACATGGATCTGCTCGAGCTCGACCGGGATGTGTGAGTTGAGGTCGGTGAGCAGCAACACGCGCGCCGTCCGCGCGCCCACTTCGGCGACGCGCCCGACCAGCCCTTCGCCGGTCATCGCCGCTTGGCCCCGCTGCACGCCGTCCCTGGCTCCGACGTCGATGAGCACGTTGCGCGCAAACGCGCCACCCGAATCGGCGATGACGCGGGCTGCGATCGAATGAACGGCGTTCTCCGGCACGAGCTTGACGAGATCGCGCAGCTCGGCGTTCTCGACCGCGAGGCGGCGTGCCACTTCCTGCCATTGCAAGAGCCGCGCATTCTCCTCGCGCAACTCGGCGTTCTCGCGATGGGCGTAGATGACGTCGGAGACCGCCTGCACGGCACGAGTCACGGTCGAGATCGGCGCGCTCGCCACTTCAAGGATCGGCGCCATGCGATCGGCCAGGACCGCGCGAACGCCGTCATAGAGCAACGCGTCGGTCTTGCCGAAGACGATCAACAGGGCGGAAACAAAGATCAGAAAGGGAAGCGTGAGCCGCTGTGCCGCCGCCTTCACTGGGGCCGAAATTCGCATCAAAGAGCCCGTCTGCCGCGTCGCGCCACAACTTCAACCAACTTCGCCCTCCTCCCGGATCGGGCCCGTCTGCGTCAATACATGCTTATGAGCACGCTCTTCAACGTCTTCATCTCTTCGAGCGCGCGGCCGGTGCCGAGCGCAACGCAGGACAGCGGATCGTCGGCGATCGAGACCGGCAGACCGGTCGCATGGCGCAGGACATAGTCGAGATTGCTCAAGAGCGCACCGCCGCCGGTGAGCACGATGCCCTTGTCGACGATGTCGGCGGCGAGTTCGGGCGCGGTGTGCTCGAGCGCGACCTTCACAGCCTCGACGATTGCGCCGACGGGCTCGGCCAGGCTCTCGGCGATCTGGCGCTCGCTGATCACGATCTCCTTAGGCACGCCGTTCATCAGGTCGCGGCCCTTGATCTCCATGACACGGCCCTCGCCCTCTTCGGGCATGCAGGCCGAGCCGATCTCCTTCTTGATGCGCTCGGCCGAGGATTCGCCGACGAGCAGATTATGGTTGCGACGGATATAGGCGATGATCGCTTCGTCCATCTTGTCGCCGCCAACGCGCACCGAGCGCGAATAGACGATCCCGCCAAGCGAGAGCACTGCGACCTCGGTCGTGCCGCCGCCGATATCGACTACCATCGAGCCGGTCGGCTCGGTGACGGGAAGCCCGGCGCCGATCGCGGCCGCCATTGGCTCCTCGATCAGGAACACGCGCCGCGCGCCCGCGCTCTCGGCCGATTCCTGAATGGCGCGGCGGGGCACACACGGCCCGCCCGCGCGCACGCCCACCTTGAACTTGGGGGTCGCTAACCTCCCCGCGGTGTGGAACATACTCATTAAAT
>JBJKPV010000238.1:0-5911 GCA_046706015.1 Allostellaceae bacterium
GATAGATGCCGGCCTCGGCGCGCGCGGCTTGCCCCTCCGGCGTTTCTTCTTCGAGCATTGGCGAGGGCACGAAATTTCCGATCGAATTGGCGAAATAGCGCGCATAGCCCGTATTGCGCAAAGCAACCTGGCGCCGCTCGGTCTCATAGGTTCGAAGCAGCCCCGCGCCGCCCCAGCCTCTCAGTCGCGCGGCGAGCTTCCAGCCGAGATTGACCGCGTCCTCGATCGCCGTGTTGTAGCCAAGCCCGCCCGTAGGCGTGAAGAGATGCACCGCGTCGCCCAAAAGAAAGACGCGGCCGTGCTGGAATTTCTCCGCGACCAAAGCGAGGCCCGCGGTCCAGGGCATGCGGCCGATGATCTCGATCGGACATTCCACGCCGAGCGCCTGGTCGAAAGCCGCCTTCGCCCAATCGTCGGAGATCCGGCTTTCATCTTCGCCGGGGCGAAGCTGGAACATGAAGATGAATTCGTCGCTGCCATCGACCGCGACGAGGAGGCCGCGCTGGGTTGCGTTGACCGCCCAATATTGCCAAGCGCGGCGGCTCGGAATCGCGCGATAAAGCGCGGGCGCGCGAAACCAGATCGATAGCATGCGCCCGCCCATATAGTCGCGCGCGACGCCGGCTTCGCCCTGATAGGAAAACCCCATCTGGCGGCGCAAGGTGCTGCGCCCGCCATCGCAGCCGGCGAGGTAAAGGCCAGAGAAGCGTCGCGTCTCGCCGCTCGCGACCTCGACGGCGTCGACCGCGACGCAATCGTCCATCTCCACGAACCTGTCGACGCGCCAGCCGAAGCGCAGAATAACGCTCTTGAGCTTTTCGGCCTCGGCGCGCAGCACGCGCTCGACATAGAGCTGCGAGCCGCGATGCGGCAGCTCGGCCGCGCTCCAGGAGCCGGACAGGGTTTTGACCAGATCGCCGGTCGCGCTCGCGGCCGGCAGCTCGAAGCGCGCGAGCTCGTGCCGCGCGATGCGGGTGAAATAGGCGACGTCGGTCGGGTAATCCCCCGGCAGGCCAACGCTGCGGATCGCGGCGGCGAAGCCCAGGCGGCGATAATGCTCCATGGTCCGCGCTTGAGTCGCGTTCGCTTGCGGGAAGGTGGTGGTCGAAGGCCGGTCGCAGAGGAGAAGGGTCGGAATCTCGCGCCGGCCCAGCTCGATCGCGAGCATCAGTCCGGCCGGACCGCCGCCAGCGATGATGACTTTGGAATCGAGATCGGCTCCCAATGCTCAAGCCGCTCCGCCGGTGACGGTCGCGAGCAAGGCCGCGGGATCCTCGGGCACGCGATTGCCGCGCCAGGCGACGATCTGATCCGGGCGGATGAGCGCGAGATCGGCCTCGTAGAGATCGCGCAGCTCATCTTGTGGCAGATCGACGATGGCTAAAGGCATGCGGCGCCGCGCGGCGGCCTCGACCAGCGGCGCGGCGTCTGGGGCCTTGGTGCCGAGGCGCAGCAGCGAGAACTCGAAGCCGAACGTGTCATTGAGCGAGCGCCCGTCCTGAAGCCAGGCATGGGGCGCGCGTCCGCCCGGCACGGCGCTGGGGCTGTAATCATTCATGCGGTCGGGCGGCGGCAGTGTCCCGTCGCCGGCGATGATCGGCGATCCGTCATAGCGCGCGCCGAAGGTGATGCCCGGAATGTTGAACTCCTCGCGCACATGGCGGTTGAGATAGGCGCCGGCGCGCTCGCGCGCGGCCGCGCCTTCTTGCGTCTCGTCCTCGATTTCGGGGGCAGCGACGAAATTCCCGATCGAATTGGCGAAATAGCGCGCGAAGCCTGTGTTGCGGCGCCCGACCTGCTGGCGCTCGGTCCCGTAGGTCGCGAGAAGCTGCGCGCCACCCCAGCCTTCTACCATCGCCGCCAGCTTCCAGGCCAAATTCACCACATCCTCGATCGCCGTGTTGTAGCCGAGCCCGCCCGTGGGCGTGAAGAGATGCACCGCGTCGCCGGCGAGAAAGACGCGGCCGCGCTGATAATGCTGCGCGACCAGCGAATAGCCCGCGTGCCAGGCGCTGCGGTTGATGATCTCGACCGGGCATGATTTGCCGAGCATGGTCTGGAACAAAGCGGCGCTGTCGGCCCGGGAATAGTCGCTTTCCTCCTTGCCCGGCGGCAGTTGCATGCCGAAAGTGAACTCGCCCTTGCCGTCGATCGTCACCATGGTGCCGCGCTGCGCGTGGTTCATCGACCAATATTGCCAGGCGCGCTTGAACGGCACGAGATCATAGACCGCGGGCGCGCGCAGATAGGTGGTCAGCTGCTTGCCGCGCATATAGGGCCGGTCGACATCGACCTCGCCGTCGTAGTGGATGTCGAGCTGCTTCCTGACCGTGCTGCGCGGCCCGTCGCAACCGACGAGGAATTGGGCGGTCGCGCGCCGCGTCTTGCCGTCGGCGACGCGCTCGGCCTCGACCGTGACTAGGCCTGCCTCGTCGCTGAAGCGCGTGACGCGCCAGCCGAATTCGAGTGTCACCGAGCGGTGGCGCTCGGCTTCGTCATGGAGCACGTCCTCGATATGCATCTGCGAGCAGCGATGCGGCAGCTCGGCCGCGCTCCATGAGCCCGAGAGAGCCTTGATCAGCTGGCGCGCATCGCGCGCGGCCGGCTGCTCGAGCCGTGCCAGCTCGTGCCGCGTCGCGCGGGTGAAATAAGCGATGTCGGTCGGGTAATCGGGCGGCAGCCCCCGCGCGCGCAACCGATCGGCGAAGCCCAAGCGGCGATAAAACTCCATGGTGCGGGCTTGGGTCGCGTTTGCCTGCGGATAGGGTGAGGTCGAGGGCCGGTCGCAGAAGAGCAAGGTCAAAATGCCACGCCGCCCCAACTCGTTGGCGAGCATCAGCCCGGCCGGTCCGCCGCCCACGATGATCACCGCCGCATCGAGCGCCATCGCTTCTTCCTCCCGCGCGCTTGCCCCCGCGCCAAGCCGCCTCTAGCGTCCCGATTCCGAAATTCGCCTCATCGCGATATCGGCTCCCCGCGAATTTCGGAATCGCGAGGACACTAGCAACTCATTAAATCCTAGTGTCGTTCTGATTTCGAAGTTCGCCAAGTGCCGATTTCAGCGACGCAGCGAACTTCGAAACCACGACACTAGCGTCAGGGGTAACCCCGCGGAGGCGTCATGCTTTACCTCTATCAAGGCAGTACTTCGGTCTGTTCCGTCAAGGTGCGTGTGGTGCTGGCGGAAAAAGGCCTGGCCTATGAGGGCGAGGTGCTGGACCTCCAGCGCGGCGACCAGCACCGGCCGGATTACGCCAAGCTCAATCCCAACGAAGTGGTGCCGACCCTCGTCCATGACGGCAAGGTGATCATCGAATCGACCCTGATCATCGAATATCTCGACGAGGCCTTCCCCGCGCCGCCGCTGATGCCGGCCGATCCTTATGAGCGGGCCATCGCACGACTCTTCATGAAGAAGATCGACGATTACCTCCATGCCGCCTGCTCGACCATCACCTTCGCCACCGCCAATCGCAAGGTGCTGATCAGGAAGAGGCCGGACGAGCTGGCGGCTCATCTCGCCAAAATCCCCAATCCCGATTATCGCGAACGCCAGCGGCTCTCGATCGCGCAAGGGCTCGCCGCGCCGCATGTGGCGCAAGCGCTGCGTGCTTACGACAAATATGTCGCTGACATGGAAGCGGCGCTGGCCGCGCAGCCCTATCTCGCGGGCGATGCCTATGGTCTCGCCGATGCGGCGGCGACGCCTTATCTCTTTCGCGCGGAAGTGCTTGGGCTCGACGGGCTGTGGCACGGGCGGCGCCCCAAGGTCGCCGATTGGTATAGGCGCATCCGCGCGCGGCCGAGCTTCGAGCCCGCGGTCTTGGCGCCGATCTCGGCGGCCGATCGCGACCGGTTCACCGTGCCGCGCGAGGAAACCTGGGCGAAGGCGGAAGAGGTGTTGGGATTGGGCTGACGCCGCTCAGGCGTTGAGCGGCCCGGCACGGCCGTTCTCGACCACGAAATTCTTCAAGGTGGCGATCGTCGCTCTCGGATCGGTGGCGTCGGAGACGATGCGCATCGCCACCTGCATGCGCTCGCGCGAAAGATCGACCGAGACATAGCCGCGCCTTCGGCTCTCGAAGAAATGCACATGTGGGTTCTCGGGCACCCATTGCATGAAAGTGTCGTAGGGCGGCCCGAACGAGGTGATCGAGGTGCCGACGAATTCGCTGGCGATGACGGGCGCGCGCGGATCGAGCGAGTCGAGCTTCAGAACGTTGGCCCAAAAGGAATGGAAGTCGCCGCCGATGACCACCGGGTTGGCGACGCGCGCATCGCTAATATGGGTCAATAGCCGCTGCCGCGCCTCGGGATACCCGTTCCAGTCTTCGGTCCAATAGGCGATGCTGCCGTCGCCGGTCCGCTCGCGGAACTCCGCCATCAACTGGTCCTGCGCGATCACGTTCCAGCGCGTGCGCGAGCGGGCAAGCCCCTCATAAAGCCATCGCTCCTGCGCGAAGCCGAGGAAGGTGCGGCGCGGGTCGAGCAACTCGGGACAGCCCGTCACGGTCTCCTGATGGCCGCCGCCGTGGTTGGGCGGCGCGTAGCACGCTTCGCGCGAGCGGTATTGCCGCCCGTCGAGGACCGAGAATTCGGCGAGATCGCCGAAGCTGAAGCGGTCGTAAATGCGCATATTGGGTCCGTTCGGTCGCGACAGGCTTGGCCGCAGCGGCATGTGCTCGTAGAAGGCGCGATAAGCGGCGGCACGGCGCTGGAGGAATTTCACCGGGGCTTCGAAGGTCGCGGACCATTGATCGGCGTAATCGTTCTGGACCTCGTGATCGTCCCAGGTGATGAGCGCCGGCACCTCGGCATGGAGCCGCTGCAGATCGGGATCGGTGCGGTATTGCGCATAGCGATTGCGATAGGTGCGCAGATCATGAGCCGCGACGCCGTCGCTGTGCCGGCGCACGCCGGGGCGCCTGCTCATGAATTCGTAGATGTAATCGCCCAGGAAGACGACGAAATCGGGGCTCTCGTCGGCGAGATGGCGATAGGCCGAGAAATAGCCGAGTTCGTAATTGGAGCAGGAGACGAAGCCGAAGCGCAGGCGTTGAAGCGGCGCGCCCGGCAGCGGCGCGGTCATGACGCGGCCGATCCGGCTCTCGGCCGAGCCCGCGGCGAAGCGATACCAATAGGGCCGCGCGGGCGCGAGCCCACTCACCTCGACATGTACCGACCAGGCTAGAGCGGGCTCGGCCAGCGCCGTGCCGCGGCGCAGGACGTTCTTCATCGCCGGATCGGTCGCGATCTCGTAGGCAACCGGAACGGCGCCGCCGCTCATCCCGCCCGGTATCGCCGGATCGGGGCTGAGCGGCTCGGGTGCCAGTCGCGTCCACAGCACAAACCCATCCGGCGATGGATCGCCCGATGCGACGCCCAGGGTGAAGGGGTCTCTCCGCCAACGCGGCCCCGGCGCGGCGCAGCCGATCAGCGACGGCACGAGTGCGCTTCCAGCCGCGCAGCCCGCGGCGTGAAGCAAGGATCGCCTGGTGATGTTCATGGAGGCCTCAGCCTTGCCTTGATACGCGCCGCCCGTGACGAAAGCGTGACGGTGCTGCGGCTCAGAGCTCGGGCGCGAGCTTCGGCGCGGCCGGCTCGTTCGGACGCTTGGCTTCGCGCCGGATCGCCCATTTGACCATCGCGCCGTTGCTGCCGACATGGCCGTCGAGCACGACCTGACAGGTTTTTTTCACGCTGCCGCCACCGAGATAGATGCTTTCGGCGATGCTCAGCACCGCACCCTCGGCGCGCATGCGCCAGCCGATCCCGCCGGGCAGACGCAGCAGAACCGCGTTGCCGTCCTGTGTCAGCGAGGCTTGCGCTGCGGGATGCAGATGAAAGCGGATGGCAAAGCTTTGACCGGCGCGTCCGGTGAGGCGGTCCTCGCCGCGCAGATCCTCGCCAT
>JBJKPV010000239.1:0-6556 GCA_046706015.1 Allostellaceae bacterium
GATTTGACATTCGCTTTCGGTACTCGCGCCAACCAGGGTAGCGAATGTCAAATCCACTCCACTGGGGCCGGCGCAGACTGCGCGCTCGCCCGTTTCCGGTCAAGCGCATGAGAAGCTGGCACCGCCACCGCAAGATCGTGCATCACGGCGCGCGGACGATCTGGCGCATCGCCGCGACGCTCGTTACCGGCCTGGCGATCTTCGCCGCCTTCTTCGTCTGGCTGTTGTCGCGCGGGCCCTTGTCGCTCGATGCGATCGCGCCTTATGTCGCCGATGTCCTCTCGCGCGGCAACGGCATCACGGTCACGATCGACCATACCTTGCTGACCTTGGGCCCGCGCGCGCATCTGGAAGTGCTGGCGCGCGGCGTGCACATGGCACGGCAGGGCAGCGGCACCTTGACCTTGGGCGATCTCGTCATCGAGTTCAGCGCCCGCGCAGCCCTGCGCGGCGTGATTGCGCCCACCCGTATCGTCGTCGACCGTCCCGATCTGCGCTTGGAGCGCAGCGCCGATGGCAGCTTCCATCTCGGCATCGGCGACGAGACCACCGGCGGGGCCGAGGATTGGGGCCAGAAGCTGGTCGGCGATCTCGTCCGCCCGCCCGACCGGCAAGGCTCGCTCGGCTATCTCACGGAATTGTCGGTGGTCGGCGCGAGCTTCACGGTCGACGATCGCGCGCTGGGCGTGGTCTGGCACGCGGCGGACGCCAACGCCAAGCTCACCCGCGCCCGCGATCATAGCGAAGGCAATTTCCGCATCGTCATGGGCCAGGGCGCGGCCGCGCCCGCGATCGCCGGCAATTTCTCTTATTATCCGATCTCGCGCCAGGTCACGGTCGATCTCTCTTTCAGCGATCTGAAGCCGGCGCGATGGTCTTCGGCCGCGCCCGGCCTCGCGCCCTTGAAAGCCATCGATCTGCCGGTCTCGGGCAAGTTCATCGCCGAACTCAATCCCGGCCCGCTCACGCTGCGCGATGCGATCGTCGATCTGAGCTTCGGCAAGGGCAGCTTCGAGAACGCGGCGCTGCCGGGCGGTGCGCTGCCATTGCAGCATGCCGTGCTCCAGGCGGGCTATGATCCGGCGCGCGGGCGGATCAATCTCGGCCTGCTCTCGCTCGATCTCGGCCGTGGCGAGCTCGAAGCCTCGGGCACGGTCGATGGGCTCGGCGACGCGCTCCTCTCCGGCGGCAAGCCCCAAGGCCTCGATGCCGATCTCATGCTCGGCGGCCGCAACCTCGCGGTCGACGACTTCCCGCGCTTTTGGCCCCAAGGCGCGGCCGAGCACACCCGCGACTGGGTGGTGAAGCATCTTCACGCCGGCACGGTCGACGAGATCGCGACGAAGCTTCAGCTCCATGTCGACCTCGCGCCCAATGCCGAGAAGCGCGCGCAGCTGAAGAGCCTCGACGGCACGATGAAATATCACGGCCTCAGCATCGAATATTTCCATCCGCTGGAGCTGGTCAAGAACGTCGCGGGCACGGCGCGGATGTCGCCGACCGAGATCGACTTCACCGCCACCGGCGGCGATCTCGGCAGCATTCGCGCGACTGGCGGCAAGGCGCGGTTCTACAAGCTCGACACCCATGACGAGCAGGCCGCGATCGAGGTCACGGCCGAGGGGCCGCTCGCCCACGCGCTCCAGATCCTCGACACCGAGCCACTCGGCTATGCGCATGAGATCGGCCTCGATCCCAAGACCGCCGCCGGCAATTTCACCGCGAAGCTCTCCTTCGCCTTTCCGCTGGTCCACGATCTGAGCCTCAAGGACGTGACCTATGGCGCGGCCGCCAAGCTGACGGATGTCGCGCTCCCCAAGGCCGCGTTCGGCCGCGATTTGAGTGACGGCGCGCTCGATCTGACGCTCGACCGCACCAAAGCCGAGGTCGAGGGCACGGCGAAGCTCGCCGGCGTGCCGGTGGCGCTCGACTGGCGCGAGAGCCTCGATCCCAAGGCCGCGGTGCAGCGCCATTATGGCGTCAAGGCGACGCTCGATGCGGCGCAGCGCGAGGCGCTCGGCTTGACGATGCTCGGCGACAACGTCACCGGCCCGGTCGGCGTCGATGCGAACTACGATCTCGGCGCCAAGAAGCGCGCCCAGGTCGCGGCGACGCTCGATCTGACCAAGGCGGGGCTCGACGTGAAGATGATCGGCCTCAAGAAAGCGCCGGGCGTGCTGGCGACCGCACAGGTCGCGCTGACCCTGGTCGATGATCGCGTCACCGGCGCGCTATCGGCGAGCTTGAAGGGCCAGGGCCTCGACGGCAAGGCGACGGCACAGTTCGACGACAAGGGGTTTTCCGGCCTCGCCATCGACCATCTCGTCGCCGGCGACGACGATTTCCACGGCAGCGTGGCGCGCGGCGCCGAGGGCGGCTGGCGTGTCGTCCTCGCCGGGCGCAGCTTCGACGCCTCGGGCCTTGTCGACGAGCTCAGCAAGAGCTCGTCGCAATCCGAGCCCGCCCTCACCGTCGATGCGCGCCTCAACCGGCTGGTGATGGGGCCCGATCGCGTCGCGCGCGACGTCTCGGCAATGATCGTCGGCGACAGCCAGCATTGGCAACGTGCCAGCATCGACGCCAAGCTCTCCGACAAGACCTCGCTCACCTTGCGCTATGGCGGCACCGAGGGTCCGCGCAAATTGCGCCTCACGACCGACAATTTCGGCGCGATGCTCAAAGATCTCGGCATTTATCCCAACATCGCGGGCGGCACCTTCTCGCTTACTGGCATGGCGGAAGACCATAACGGCGTGCGCGTGCTCACGACCAAAGCCGACGGCGCCGATTATCGCGTGGTCAAGGCGCCGACCTTGGCGCGGCTCTTGTCGCTCGCCTCGCTTTCGGGCATGGGCGCGCTGTTGAGCGGCGAGGGGATTCCCTTCAACCGCATCGAGGGCGAGGTGTCGTTCCAGACCGGCAAGATCACCTTGCAGAACATGCGCGCCTATGGCGGTGCGATCGGCATCAACGCCAGCGGCGAGATCGACCGGGCCGCCGACACGATGAACGTCTCCGGCACGCTGGTGCCGGCCTATACGCTCAACTCCGTGCTCGGCGATATTCCGGTGATCGGCAGCCTGCTCCTGGGCGGCAAGGGGCAGGGGATCTTCGCGTCCAATTTCCGCGTCTTCGGCAAGATCGAGAATCCCGAGGTCTCGGTCAATGTGCTCAGCACCTTGGCGCCGGGCTTCCTGCGCAAGCTCTTCCTGTTCTCGCCTAGGGGGCCTTAACGCGTAGCACAGCCGGCGCAGGGGCGCCGGCGTCGTGCGAAGCGAGTAGAAAGAATCCCGTAGCACAGCCGGCGCAGGGGCGCCGGCGTCGCGCGAAGCCGGCGAGTAAACAAGCTCGGCTCCCCCGGCTGGCTGCGCAGACCCGTTTCGTCTTCAGCCGACAGACGCGCCCGCTTTTGCCCGGCTTATGCCGAGTGTCAGGATGCGATGCAGGAGCTGTGCGTAATCGAGTCCGTCATAGCGAGCCGCTTCCGCGAACTCCTCGCTTTTCGCTATCTCCGGGTTGGGATTGGCCTCGATGAAATAGGGCGTGCCGTCTTCGGCGAGGCGAAAGTCGATACGCGCATAGCCATCGAGCCCCAGCGTTCGGTAGATGCGTTTCGCCGTTCGCTGAATGCGGGCGGATACCTCCGGCGCGAGGTCTTTGGCCGGCCCGTCGACGATGCCGACGCGTTCCTGATAATCGGAATCGTGCTTGGCCTTTTCGGTGGCGATCTGCCGCGCGCCCTGACCGCCCAAGCTGCCGAATTTCAATTCCCATACGGGCAGAACGCGCAGCCGGTTGTTGCCGAGCACGCCGACATAAAGTTCGCGTCCCTCGATGTACTGTTCGGCGATGGCGGCGGTCCCGAGCCGATCGTGAACGAAGGCGACGCGCTCGACGAGCTTCTCGTCCGTATCGACGATGGATGCTTGCGAGATGCCGACGGATGCATCCTCGCTCAGGCTCTTGACGATCAGCGGCAGGGCAAGGCGCGCAGGCCGCTTGACCTTGCGGCGTATCGGAAACACGGCAAAGGCCGGTACCGCGATCCGGCGTTGGTGCACCAAGGTTTTGGACAGATCCTTGCCGCGCGCCAGGATCAGGCCGCGCGGGTTGCACCCGGTGTACGGCATCTTCATCAGCTCGAGAAAGCTCGCGATGTGCTGGTCATAGGCGGTCGCATAGTGGAACTGCTCCAGCAAGGTATAGACCACATGCGGCTTGAAGCTTTCGATCTCGTCGCGCACCGGCTTGATTTCCTCCTGCACGCCGAGCGGACGAACGTCATGGCCGGCCGCGCGTAAGGTGCTCACGACGTCGAATTCCGTTTTCCATCCGCTGATCTCCCGCGCGCTGTATCCGTCTTTCGAATCGGGCGGAACGCAGTCCGGATGCATCAGCACGAGAATGCGCAGGCGTCTCATAGAGGCATCCATTTGCGCCGCGACGGACCGAACAGCGCGTGCATGGTCTTTGCGGTCAACAGGGTGGTGAAGTTGATGACGAGCTTGCGTTCGGAGCCGGGGGCACGGAGATCGAGTTCGCGGCAGCGGGAGATCATATCGTCAAGAACGGCATCGAGCGTCAGCTGGTTCTCGCCCGTCCATCGCGAGACCATCTGCCGGACTTGCGCGCGGTGCCGCCTGATGAAGGCCGCCGCTGGCTGCGCCCGTCGATGTCGCGGATCGGCGGAGAAGAGATGGGAGAGGTCGCGGTCATACGTCTTCGGTGCCTTGAAAGCGTAGAGCGCCTGCTGTTTCTGGTAGTGCTCGCCAAGCGTTTGGCTGAGCTTGGACAGCGGATCGACGCGCTCCCGTGTCATGATCGGCGGCCGCTTCCCGGCGATCTCGCCCATCAGTTCGTCGACATATTCGAGCTTCTTGAGTGCCGGCCAGCCGGCATAGCGTGTCCGCCAATGCGATCGCGGCCGCAGCCACACCGCAAAGGTCTCGGCGAAATCCTCGTCCGGATGGCTCTGCGCGTACCAGCGCCGAAGATGCTGGACATAACGCCGGCTGGCCGGATTGGGCCGATAAAAGTGCGGGTAGTGTCTCGAAGACGGGCCGAACAATTGTTGCCAGCGCCGGCGGCGTTGCAGCTGGTAGGCGTGCTGCACGGCATGGCCGGCCTCGTGACGGAGTATGGCCATGCACTCGGACCAGGTCCCGCCCTCGACCTCGAGCATCATTTTTTTCTCGAGCTTCATCAGGCGGGGATGGGCAAGATAGAACGGGATGGCAATGCCGGGCACATCCGCCGGACTGAACCATTCGCTCGATATCCAGGCGTGCGGCCGCAGCCGGATGCCCCGCGCTTGAAGCTCTTCATTCAGAACGCCGAGACAATCCTCGAGCCAGGTGCCTTCGACCTTGACCCTCAGAGTGCTGAGGCGTTGCTTGAGCAACTGCTCATCGGACAGCTTCTCCCAAGTATATTTCCGGCGCGGCATAGGCATCC
The DNA here is from genome assembly GCA_046706015.1 of Allostellaceae bacterium. Lineage (GTDB taxonomy): Bacteria > Pseudomonadota > Alphaproteobacteria > ATCC43930 > CGMCC-115725 > CAIKMD01. The sequence goes on from JBJKPV010000239.1 coordinate 5,455, forward strand.
ATAAATCATAAAACCCAGTGCTTTGATGGTGTCACAGGAAGCTGCCGGCAACAACCGCCGAGTCTTCGCGGCATGCGGTCGTTTCGCGAGCCGCGCCGGCTCTGGGTCGCAGGCGGTCCTGGACCCGTGCCGAACGCCGCGATGGCGGGAGGCTCGGGCCGGCCCGACCATTATCGCCACAGTTCTTTCGAGGCGAGACGCGCGCCGTCGGCAAGCGCTTGAAGCTTTGCCCAGGCCAGCTGCGCGTGAATGCGCCCGCCGAAACCGCAGTCGGTCCCGGCAATCACGTTCTCGCGTCCGGCGACTTGGGCGTAGCGGAGGATGCGGTCCGCCACGACCTGCGGGTGCTCGATGATATTGGTCGCGTGGCTGACGACACCCGGGATCAGGAGTTTTCCATCGGGCAGCTTGGTCTCCTGCCACACGCGCCATTCGTGCTCGTGCCGCACATTGCCCGCTTCGACCGAATAGGCGCCGGCATTCACCGCCAAGACGAGGTCGACGATGTCCTTCAACGGAATGTCGGTCGAGTGCGGTCCGTGCCAGCTGCCCCAGCAGATGTGATAGCGAATGCGGTCCGTCGGCAGACCCCGAAGCGCATGATTGAGGGCTTCGATCCGAACGCGCTCGAATTTCTTGAATTCTGCGAGCGAGGGCTCGGGGCTGATCATGTCCCAGTTGTCGGGCAGGCTGGGATCGTCGATCTGCAGCACCAGACCGCCATCGACGATCGCCTTGTACTCTTCCCGCATCGCCTCCGCCGCGGCGAACACGAACGCCTCCTCGGATTTATAAAAGAGGTCCTCGCCGCGCGCGAAGCTTCCGGGCCCGACCGAGGTCATGAAGCCCTCTTCGACCCCGGCCGCCGCCATCGCCGCTTTGAGGTTCGCGATATCGGCCTGGACGGTGGCATGGCCGACATACCGGATCGCCGAGGTGCAAACGGGCCTGCGCGTCGACCGTCGCGCGGCGCTGCCGAGCAACGTGCCGCTCGATTCCGGATCCTGATAGAAGGCGCTGAATTTCTGCCAGTCACGGCGGTTGCCGATGGTGGTCAAGGCGACATCGGCAACGCTCGATTTCTTGTGCGCGGATTCCGGTA
>JBJKPV010000240.1:0-5620 GCA_046706015.1 Allostellaceae bacterium
CTTGGGTCATTCTAGATTAACCGTTGCCCGGGCGGTAGCGACGAGCCGCCTGACCCGATGCCCGCTCTATTTCGCTGCACCTGCACATGACCTGTGGCTTTTGCGCATCAGTATGCGGGATTTCACCGGCCGCACCTGCTCAGTGATTGATTCGGCGAATGTCAATCCGTAATGAAACCGTCTGCGGAAGTCGCCATGACACGATCGCATGACAAAAGCTGGTCGAAGATTTGCGAGATTTGGCAAGTGAATTGCACAGTGCTTGGTCGGATGTATCGATAACCTTCGTCTGACTTGGTGCGCTGTTCTTTTATTAGGCAAGCTGCCCATAAATTAGGCGCCAAAGGGACCAGGTGCTTGGTGGGTGCGTGTGGAAGGTCTCAACAGAGAGGTAACGAAGACATGAACCGTAATTTCCTCCTTGGCACTGCCGCCGTCGCGGTTTTGGCGGGTTTGGCGTATGTCTCGCCGGCCAGCGCCCAGCAAGCGGCGCCTGCCGCGAATCCGATGGCAACGCCAGCGATGGCCGGGCCGATCGCAGCCAATCCCAATCCCTTCAACGTCGATCTCGGCCCGATCCTCGGCAAGACCTACATCACCGGCGCTCTCACCGGCATGGGCTTCGTGCAGAACAACACGACCACAGGCGGAAACCCCGCCCACCGTGATACGGGCGCCGACGTGACCAACGCCATGGTCGATATCCAGAAGACGGACGGGTTCTTTCAGTATTTCATCCAGGGCGGCATCTACTCCTTCCCGGTGATCGGCCAGGCCTACACCGATGCGGCGCACACCACGACCAACAATTTCGGTCCGCTGCCGCAGGCCTATGTCAAGCTGGCGCCGACCGACAGCTTCTCGGTCCAGGCCGGTAAGCTGCCGACCCTGATCGGCGAAGAACTGCCTTTCACCTATGAGAACCTGAACATCCAGCGCGGCCTGCTGTGGAACCAGGAAAATTTGTTCAACCGTGGCGTCCAAGGCAATTATTCGATCGGGCCGGTGTCGTTCTCGGTGTCGTGGAATGACGGCTTCTATACGAACCGGTACACCTACCTCACCGGCTTGGTGTCGTGGGCCGTGACGAGTTCCGATACCTTGATCCTCGCCGGCGGCGGCAACCTCAAGACCATCAACACCTCGGCCGGCGCCTTGGGCAACGAGCAGCAGGTCGATCTCTCCTATACCCACACGATGGGTCAATGGATGTTCAACCCTTACATCCAGTATACGCATGTGCCTGCGTGTCCGGTCTGCTCGACGCCCAATACCACCGACGGCTCGACCTTCGGCCTGGCGCTGCTCATGAACTACAGCTTCGACTCCTCGTCGCAGCTCGCCGGCGTCAGCCTGCCGGCGCGCTTCGAGTACATCACGACCAGCGGCAGCGCGACGACGGGCCCGAACCTGCTCTATGGACAGGGCAGCAACGCGTGGGAAATCACCGTCACGCCGACCTATCAATACAAGATCTTCTTCCTCCGCTCCGAGCTGTCCTATATCTCGGCCGGCGGCAGCAACACCGCGGGTAACGTCTTCGGTGATACCAACAATCAGAAGGACCAGTTCCGCGCTTTGGCGGAAGCCGGCTTCGTGTTCTGATATCGGTCTCAAGCGATACGCTTGGCGAGCGGCCGGCCCTTCGGGGCCGGCCGTTTTATTTTTGGCGTTCTTTGGCGGGGCTGCGTTTGCGTTAACGGCCTCGAAGTCACCGAGCGCATAAAAGAAGGCGCGCCGATCATCGCCATAAAGATGACAAGTTCCGGCGTTACCTCTCCCCCCGGCGGGGAGGCCGGTTGAAGCGATGGAGATCGGTTGTGGACGGCATGTTGTGGGAAAGGGCGGCGCGTTATCGCCGCATCGCGGCCGCGCTCGGCGATGACGAGATGAAGCGCAAGCGGCATTACGCCTCCCGGCTGGGTTCCCCCGTGGGTAGCCGAGATCAAGAAGAGGCCTCGCAAAAGTCGCGCAAGCCTCTCGCCGCCGATTAAATCGCCGCCGGTCGATCTCTCGAATTCGTCGAAAATCCGGCCATTTCCGCCAGAAAACGGTCGGTGTGGCACGATCCTTAGCGCAACGTTAACGAAGTCACGGCGATACTGAAACCAGTTCGCTCGGGCGCGCCGCACGCGAAGCTTTTTCCGTTATTTCGGTACCGTACTTGCCATGTCGGATTTGATCTTTCTCGCGCACCGGATGCCGCTCCCGACGGGGCGCGACGAGGACGTGCGCCCGTGGCACGTGCTGAAGCATCTTGCGGCGAATCATCGCATCCATCTCGGCTGCTTTTACGAGCGCGCCAAAGACGAGCGCGCGGCCGCGGCGCTTGCCGAGATCTGCGCCAGCGTAACCTGCGTGCGCCGTCGCCGTGCCGCATCGCGATTGAAGGGCATGACGGCTTTCGCCTGCGGCAAGCCGGCGGATGCGGGCTATCGCGGCAGCGCCCAGCTCGCACGCTGGATCGCCGATACCATGGCAGAGCATCGCCCGAAGATGGCTTTCGTCTGCGGCACGGAGCTCGCCGCCTATCTCGACAATTATCGCTTCACGCGCCGCGTCATCGACATGATGGAGATGGGGTCAGAGGCGTGGCGTCGCTCGGCCGAGATCGCGCACTGGCCGTGGAGCGAGATGTGCTGGCGCCAAGAGCGCATCATGCTCGCTCATGAACAACGCATCGCCGCGCATTTCGACGATACGCTGTTCGGCTCGGCGGCCGAGGCGCATCTCTTCTCACGCCGCGCGCCGCGCGCGCCCGCGCATGTGCTGGCGATGCGCAACGGCATCGATCACGCCTATTTCGCGCGCGGAGACTACGCGAACCCGTTTCCCGCGGGGCGTAAGACCGTGGTCTTCGCCGGCGCGATGCACTATCCCCCCAATGTCGAGGGCGCAATCTGGTTCGCGACCGAAGTCATGACCATGCTGCGGCATCGCTTCCCGACGCTCGATTTTTGGATGGTCGGCGCGCACCCGGCGCATGCCCTGCGCGGCGTGGCGCGCGGCGACATCCATCTGGCGGGCAAGATCAACGACATCCGGCCCTATCTCGCCCATGCCGATGCGGTGGTGGTGCCGCTACGCGTCGCGCGCGGGATCGAGAACAACGTGCTGCAGGGAATGGCCATGGCGAAGCCGGTGGTGGCGACGCCGGCGGCGCTCGAGGGGCTCGACTTCGTCCCCGGCGAGGAAGTCTTCTGTTCGGCGAGCGCGCCGGGTTTCGCCAGCGGTGTTGCCGCCGCCTTGGGCGAGCGCGGCGCCGAGATCGGGGTACGGGCCCGTCAACGCATTGAGACCGATTACGGCTGGTCGGCGAGCTTGGGCGTGCTCGACCGGATTTTCGGCCGCGACCGCGTCGCGCTCGTCAACGCCTCGTGACGCCGGCCTTGCGCGCCGCTAGTGGTCCGATTCCAACATTCGCATCCCATTTGCGCCAGGCACTTTGCGAATGTTGGAATCAGAGGACCACTAGCAACTATATGATTCTAGTGGAGCTTTGGATTTGACATTCGCATTCGGTGTTCGCGCCAAGCAGGGAGGCGAATGTCAAATCCGCTCCACTAGCGCCTCGTCGCCGGTCACGTCGATGATCGCCAACCCCTTGATCGCGCTCGCTTACTTTACAGCCTTGCCGCCAGGGCGCGGATGCCCTAGCGATGAACGGCCGCAGCGGATGGATGCGCGGAATTTCCAGCCGCTTGTCCGCGTTCTTGGCTCAGTCACAAAGGAGCATCCATGCGTATCGCCATGATCGGCTCGGGCTATGTCGGCCTGGTGTCGGGCGCGTGCTTTTCCGAATTCGGCGTCGAGGTCGTCTGCGTCGATCAGGATGCCGACAAGATCGCGCGCCTGAGGCGCGGCGAGATGCCGATCTATGAGCCCGGCCTCGATCAACTGGTGGCGACGAACGTCGCCGCCAAGCGCCTCTCCTTCACCAGCGATCTCGACGCTGCGGTCAAGGGCGCCGATGCCGTCTTCATCGCCGTTGGCACGCCCTCGCGTCGCGGCGACGGTCACGCCGATCTCTCTTATGTCTTCGGCGCCGCCGAGCAAGTCGGCCGCGCGCTCGACCGCTATACCGTGGTGGTGACGAAATCGACCGTGCCGGTCGGCACCGGCCGCAAGGTCGCGGAGATCCTGCGCCGCGTCCGGCCGGACGGCGATTTCGACGTCGTCTCCAATCCCGAATTCCTGCGCGAGGGCTCGGCGATCGGCGATTTCATGCGGCCCGACCGGGTCGTCATCGGCGCCGAGAGCGAGCGCGCCCGCGCCGTGATGCGCGAACTCTATCGCCCGCTCTTTCTCAACGAGACGCCGATCCTCTTCACCTCGGTCCAGACCGCCGAGCTCTCCAAATACGCCGCCAACAGCTTTCTTGCGACCAAGATCTCGTTCATCAACGAGATCGCCGATCTGTGCGAGAAGGTCGGCGCCGACGTCCAGGACGTGGCCAAGGGGATCGGGCTCGATGGCCGCATCGGCCGCAAATTCCTCCATGCCGGGCCGGGCTATGGCGGCTCGTGCTTCCCCAAGGACTGCCTCGCGCTGGTGAAGACCGCGCAAGAGGCGCAGGCCCCGATCACGATCGTCGAGGCGGTCATCGCGGTGAACGACCAGCGCAAGAAGGCGATGGCCGAGCGCGTCGTCCGTGCCTGCGGCGGTAATGTTCAGGGCAAGACGCTCGCCGTCCTGGGCGTCACCTTCAAGCCCAATACCGACGACATGCGCGACAGCCCGAGCCTCGACATCGTTCCCGCCTTGCAGCAGGCCGGCGCCACGATCCGCGCCTTCGATCCCGAGGGCATGAAGGAAGCGGCCAAGCTGATGCATGACGTGGCGTTCTGCGCCAATGCCTATGACGCGATGCAGGACGCGGACGCGCTGGTGATCATCACCGAATGGAATGAGTTCCGCGCGCTCGATCTGGCGCGGGTCAAGAGCCTGCTGCGCACGCCGACCGTCATCGATCTGCGCGATATCTACGATCCCCAGGACATGTCGGCGGCGGGCTTTTATTACGTCAGCATCGGCCGCGCGCCGACCGAGCCCTTGGACAAACGCGAGCGCCGCGAGGTGCTCCGCGAAAGCCAGGCCAAGCGATAGTACAGCGATCGAGGATCAGGCCGATGAGCGCGACGAGAAGAAAACGCGTCCTCGTGACCGGCGGCGCCGGGTTCTTGGGCTCGCATCTGTGCGAGCGCTTGATCGCCGAGGGCAACGACGTGCTGTGCGTCGACAATTACTTCACCGGGAGCAAAGACAACGTCGCGGCGCTCTTCGCCAACCCGCATTTCGAGCTGCTGCGCCACGATGTCTGCTTCCCGCTCTATGTCGAGGTCGACGAGATCTACAATCTCGCCTGTCCCGCCTCGCCGATCCATTATCAGCACGACCCGGTGCAGACGACCAAGACCAGCGTGTCGGGCGCGATCAACATGCTGGGCTAGGCCAAGCGCCTGCGCGCGAAGATCTTCCAATCCTCGACCTCGGAGGTCTATTGCGACCCGAGCGTCCATCCTCAGACCGAGGAATATCGCGGCAACGTCAATCCGATCGGCCCGCGCGCCTGCTATGACGAGGGCAAGCGCTGCGCCGAGACCTTGTTCTTCGACTATCA
>JBJKPV010000241.1:0-3715 GCA_046706015.1 Allostellaceae bacterium
TCCGTCTGCGCCACGGCGACCAGCTTGGCCCCGTGGAGATTGGCGTCCATCACCGCCTCGGGCTGGACCACCGCCGCCTGCACCGATCCGGAAATCAGGAGCTGGACCGCCTGGGGCGAGTTCTGGAACGGGATCGCCGCCGGCGCAAAGCCCTCCTCTTTGAAGAAGCCCTTGTCGATACCGACGTCGATCGACCACCAGATCGCGTTGGGCAACGCGTAATTGATCGCGAGCGGCACCGGCGCCTTGTCCTGTGCCCGGCTCACGCCGCTGGCGACGAGACCCAGCCCGAGCACGCCCAGAGCGAGCCACTTGTTCGAAAACACGCGCATATTTTCTCCTTTGCCGCTGTTCACAGAACGACGTGCGATGCCCAGATACCAAGTGCGGCCGCAACCGCGACGCCGGAGACGACACTCGCCGCGTCGAGCCGGCCGCCCAACACGACCCAAAGCACGAACATGCTGGCGGCGATACAACCGGCACCGAGCCGGGAACGCATCACTGGTGTCATCCCGCAGTGCAAACTAACCGCCGCGTCGACTCGGGTCAATTGCGGCGGCTTTGCGAAAGGCTGGTGGCGTGATATGAAGTTCCGATCGGGCATTCACAGCGATTCAACACGCATGTCAGACCAAACCCACGCCGCGCGGCTGGTGGCCAAGCTCCTTGCGGCGCGCCACACGCCGCTCGACGAAGTGCCGCACCTGATCGAGAATGTGCAGCGCGCCCTCTCTAATCTTGAGAGCGCCGAACCTTCGGCCGCGGCCGCAGCGCCTCTCGTCCAGCGTCGGCCGCACCATGCCAAGGCCAAGTCACGCCCGCCCAAGCGCCCACCCCTCGCCTCGGCGGCACCAGTGCCACCGATCGAGATCGCGCCGAGACCTGCCGCGACGACGCTGGTGCGCCGCACCGCGATTGCCGCGGCTCCGGCGACCGCCGCACTATTCTCGCTTCCGACGAGCAACGCCGTGCGCGGCGTCGTGCAGTGGTTCGATAGCAGGAGCGGCGATGGCATGCTACGCCTGCCGGGGCTCAGCCGCGACTTACCAGTAGACGCGGCAACCTTGGCGAGCTTCGGCATTTCGCGCCTCTTCAAGGGCCAGGAGATCGATGCGACTTTGGCGGGGCCGGCCGACGCCCCGAAGCTCACGGCGCTTCACCTAGCGAACGCGCCGGCCGTCGCGCCAATCGTGGTTGGTACGGTCCGCGACCGCCACGCCAAGACCGTGGTCGTCGAATTGAAGCGCGAGGCGCCTCGCCGCAGCGCCGCGCGCGCCGAGGCCGAACTCGTCCTGCCGCCGCGCAGCGTGCGTTAGAAGGAGCGACGCCATGGCCGAAACCGCCCTCATCGTTGGCGCCGGCAGCGGCCTCAGCGCCGCGCTCGCGCGGCTCTTTCACAAGGAAGGGATGCGCGTCGCATTGGCGGCGCGCCGGACGGACAAGCTTGCCGCGCTTTGCGGCGAGACCGGGGCGCGCGCCTATGCCTGCGATGCGAGCGACGGCGCCGCCGTGGACGCGCTCTTCAAGACGCTCGAAGCCGAGCTCGGCGCGCCCGATCTGGTTGTCTACAATCCCAGCTACCGCACGCGCGGCCCGGTGGTCGAGCTCGACCGCGAGGAGGTGCTGAAGACGCTGGTGGTCACCTGCTACGGCGCATTCCTGGTGGCGCAGCAGGCGGCGCGCATCATGCTGAAGCGCGGGCATGGAAGCCTGCTGTTCACCGGCGCCTCGGCGAGCATCAAGGGCTATGCGAAATCGGCACCCTTTGCCATGGGCAAGTTCGGCTTGCGTGGCCTGGCGCAAAGCCTCGCCCGCGAATTGGCGCCGCAGAACATCCATGTCGCGCATTTCGTGATCGATGGCGGCATCAGGCGGGGCGACGATCCGCGCGCCAATGAGCGCGGCCCCGACGGGCTGCTCGATCCGGACGCGATCGCCTCAACTTATCTGCATGTGCATCGCCAGCAGCGCAGCGCCTGGACGGCGGAGGTCGAGCTGCGTCCTTGGGTCGAAACCTACTGACGAAGGTCTCGAGGCGAGCCTAGACTCGCCAAGAGGCGAAGCCGCAGCCGACATAGACCTCGGGCACGGCGCGGTAATCGATCAAATCGAAGCCGCGCCCACCGACCGCGGCATGAGCGATGACCCAGTTGCGCACTTCATGGGTTCCGTTGCCGGCCGCCGCCATGCGCCGCTCGAGCAGATCCGTGAGCGGCCCCTCTGCGCCGTCGGCGAACGCGCCGATGCAGGCGTGATCGAAATCCTCGTCGATCGCGCCCATATCGGGCTCGCCGATCGAATGGCTCAAGCCCCCGGTCGCGAGAATGGCAACGCGCAGATTCTTCTTGGGGTAAGATTCGATCGCGCGCGCCAGCAGCCTGCCCCAGGCGAAGCAGCGGCGGACGCTCAGCATCGGCGGCTCGAGATCGTTGACGATGATCGGCACGAGGCGTGGCATCGCCGCCAGCTCCATGCGCTGCAGCGGGATGCAGAAGCCGTGATCGAGCTTCAGATGATGCGAGATCGAGGGCTCGAAATCCTCTTCCAGCGCCGTCGCGGCGATGTGCTGGCCGAGCGCCGGATCGCCCGGTATCGCGCGCGGGAAATCCTTCATGTAAGGCTCGGGCGGCCCCTCATGGCCCTCACCCACGCCGATGCAGATGCTCGGCAGATTATCGAGAAAGAAATTCACCCAATGATCGGGCGAAAGCGCGACGATGACATCGGGCCGCGCCACGCTCATGCGCCGGCCGAGCTCGCGATAAGCCTTGGTGATTTCGTTACGCCGCGCCTCGGAGAGAAGATGCCAGTCGCGCGCGATCAAGGGCGCGTGGCTCGCGGCGAAGGCGCCGACCAGTTCAGCCATGTCTTGCCTCTCCTTCCGATGCTCCCTCGCGCAGCTTGCGGCGGAACACCGCGTCGCTCATGCCGGTAGTGCCGAAAAAATAGCGCAGCAGATAGGGATTGACGCGGCGCGCGAGAAAGGCAACGTCGTCGGCGTGGATCGCGGCCACGACCTCGGGCGCCAGGGGATAGCGCGCCAGTACCTTGTCGCGGCCGCCGCGGTATTCCGTCGCCGCCGCGGGATTTTGCAGATCGAAGAAAAGCTTACTCAGCCAGTAGTCGGTCATGGGTCCAATCTACCTCCGATCGCACCGCTATCGCGAGTCCGGCGATTATGGTAGCGATGAGTGTCAGCCAGGGAGGATGCGATGAAGGCTGCCGTCGTCACCGAGGCGGGCCTCGAAATCCGCGAGGTACCGCAGCCCAAACCCAAGCCCAACGAAGTCCTGGTGCGCGTCCGCGCCAGCGGGCTGAACCGCGCGGATCTGCCGGGCATTTACGGCGCGGGCCAGCATCGCCGCGCCCCGGGGGTGATCCCCGGCCTCGAATGGTCGGGCGAGGTGGTCGAATGCGGCGGCGAGGTGACGGGCTTCAAGCCCGGTGATCGCGTGCTTTGCACCGGCCAGGCGGGATACGCCGAATACGCCGTCGCGGATTGGGGGCGTACGACCGCGATCCCGGCCAACAACATGACCTGGGAGCAGGCGGCGACCCTGCCCAGCGCGCTCGGCACCATGCACGACGCCATCGTCACCAACGGCAAGCTCAAGCCGGGCGAGGCGATCCTCATCCAGGGCGCGAGTTCAGGCGTCGGCTTGATGGGCTTGCAGATCGCCAAGCTCAAAGGTGCCCGCCTCGTTATCGGCAG
>JBJKPV010000242.1:0-4896 GCA_046706015.1 Allostellaceae bacterium
ATCGAGGGCTTGGAGAAAGAGGCGACATAGGTCGGGATCGGCTTTTGCACCGGCTGCGGCGTGATGCGCACATCCTCGAACTGGTAATAGCGGCCCTGATGGGTGACGCGCTCTTCGCCCGCGGACCACAGCCGGCGCACCAGCTCCATGCCCTCCTCGAAGATCGCCTGATTGTCGTCGAAATCGATCTTGAAGGGCTGATACTCGCGCCGGTCATAGCCGCGTCCCGCCGCCCAATCGACGCGGCCGTTGCTGAGGAGATCGAGCGTCGCCCATTGCTCGGCGACGCGGATCGGATGATGCAGCGGCAGCACGGTGACGGCGGGCGCGAGCCTGATCTGCTTGGTGCGCGCCGCCGCGTTGGCGAGCACGAGATCGGGGCAGGAGAGAACGCCCAGCGAATTGAAATGATGCTCGCCGATCCAGGCCGAGTGATAGCCGAGCGTATCGGCATAGACCGCCTCGTCGAGGATGTCGGCGACGAACTGATTGGCGCCGCGCGTGTTGTTCGCGTAGTGATTGTCGCTGAGCGTGAAATAGCCGAAATCCATGCCCGACCTCCCTGGCGGCCGCTTGTCGTCTTGCGGCGCGGGGGAATAATAATTGCACGTACAAATATTGTCCATTCAAATCATCGCGCGGCTTGGCGTCGGCGGCGCGGCAAAACCGGTTGTGAGGCGCGGCGATCGGCGCCATAAGAGCGGCTTAGGCGGGGCGAGGGTGATCGTGGCGCGACGCGTGGAATTGAATCTCGACGAGTACTATCCCTATCTCATCAATCGCGTCGGCATGGCGCTGGTGGCGGGCTTCGAGGCCGAGGCGCTGCGCCGCCATGGACTTAGCATCGCCATGTGGCGCGTCCTCGCCGCGCTATCGAGCAATGGCGGACAGCGCCTCGTCGATCTCGCGGTGATGACCAGCATCGATGTTTCAACCCTCTCGCGCATGGTGACGCGGCTTCTGCGCCTGGGGCTCGTCACGCGTACGCGGTCGCGGGCGAGCGAGCGCGAGATCGTGGTCTCGCTCGCGTCCAAGGGGCGCACGCTTCTGACCCGCCTCATTCCGATCGCCCGGCGCTTCGAGGGGCAGGTGATCGCCGGTATTCCCGACAGCGATCTCGCGCCTTTGAAGCGGGCGCTCCGGCGCATGCACGCCAATCTCGCGGGGCTTCAGGTGCCCAAGCGGAAGCGGCGCTAGCCAGCGGCGCCGTCTAATTGTCCTTGGCGCCCTGGAAGATCCAGGTCCAGATCTCGTTGCGCAGACAGACGGGCAATTGCTTGTGGCCGAAGGGCATGCGGATCTTGGGCGAGGCGCGGCCTTCGATCAGCGCGATGAGGCTGCTCGCGTCCGGCTGGCTGGGGATGACCATCCGCCCGAACTTCGTGCCTTTCATCAGGCCCTGATAGGAGGTGAGATCGAGGCCGCTCGCCTTGAAGCCTTCACCGCCCGGCGCGTGGCACGAGACGCAATAGCCGCGGAAGATCGGCGCCAGATCCTCCTTGTAGCTGATGAGGAGCGGATTGGGCGTCACCGGTTGCTGCGCGGCGGCGGGATGAGTGGCGAGGGGCAGGGCGGCGAGCGCGAGAGCAAAAAGCGCGGCGCCGGCAAGCGCGGATTTTCGGTCGATCATGATGTACTCCCTGCGGAGTGCGTAAAAAAAGAATCGTGGTAGCGGCCGCCGTCCCGGTCCTTGATCCAGATCAAGGCGCGCGGCCTTCGTCTGCTCTAGCGCCCGCGTTTTCGCGATCGGGCCGGTTTCGCGCGTGCCTCGCGCCGCGGCGTCAGGATCGTCAGCTTGAAATCGGGATCGGCGGCGAGATCGAAGCTCACCTGCTCGAAGCGCCGGAAGCCGTCGCGCGGATGGTTGAAGCTGCGCGCGCCGCCCTCGCGCGCGATCACCTGCTGCTCGTCCCAGAACCGCGCGAATTGGGCGCTGTCGCGATGAAGCGCCTCGATCAGGCGTCGCAGCGCCGGATCGTCGCGATGAACGCCGCTCGAAGCGCGGAACTCGGCGGCGACGCGCCGGGCGCGCTCTTCCCAGCGATCGATCAGCGCGCGCGATGCGGGCTCGAGGAAGATGAAGCGCAAGAGGTTCCGCTCGCCGGCGCGATCGAGCCAGCCGGTAAAGAGCCGCTCGGCCGGCGCGTTCCAGGCGCGCGCATTCCAATAGCGGTCGAGGATATAGGCGGGCGCGCGGATCGCGGCGACCGCTTCCTGCGCCGCCGGCGGCAGCGGATCGCCCTCGCCGCCGCGCTCGTCGGGATCGCGCTTGCCCGCAAGCTCGAAGAGGTAGGCGCGCTCGGCGCGGCCGAGCCGCAGCACGCCGGCGATGCGCGCCAGCGCCGCGGGCGAGGCCGAGACCTCGCGGCCCTGCTCGATCCAGCTGTACCAGGTGGCGCTGACGCCGGCGAGCTGCGCCAGCTCCTCGCGCCGCAATCCGGGCGTGCGCCGTCTTCGCCCCGCCGGCAATCCGATCGAAGCCGGCGCGACGCGCTCGCGATGGGCGCGCAGGAAGGCGCCGAGATCGCGTTGTTGCTCTGCGAGTTTGGCGGCCATGCGGGTGAAAAATATACCAGCATAAATTTCAACCTTAAACTGGTATCAAATACGGTGCTAGGAATTGCGGCGCGCGGCCATTGCGGCGGCGGAGCGAGGGACGATGGCGAAAGACGAAACCCATGAAGGCCTGGTCGAGCGCCAATTCGGCGCGCAGGCGTCTTCCTATCTCGGCAGCGCGGTGCATGCGCGAGGACCTGATCTCGACGCGCTCGCGGCGCTGCTCGACGGCAAGAAGGACGCAAGCGTGCTCGATCTCGGCTGCGGCGCGGGCCATGTCAGCTTCGCCGTAGCGCCGCGTGTGCGCGCGGTCATCGCCTATGCTCTCGCCGCCGAGATGCTGGCCTTGGTCGCGCGCGAGGCGGAAAAGCGCGGCCTCGCCAATCTTTCGACGCGCCAGGGCGTGGTCGAGCGCCTGCCTTTCGCCGATGCCGAATTCGACGCGGTCTTAAGCCGCTACAGCGCGCATCATTGGCGCGATGTCGAAGCCGGCCTGCGCGAGGCGGCGCGCGTCTTGAAGCCTGGCGGCGTCTTGGGCTTCGTCGATGCGCTCGCGCCGGGCAATGCGCTCTTCGACACCTATCTCCAGGCGATCGAGCTGCTGCGCGATCCCTCGCATGTGCGCGATTATTCGCTGGCCCAATGGCAGGCGGCGCTCGCCCGCGCCGGGTTGATGCCGAGCGCGACGCGCTGCTATCGCATCCGCCTCGATTTCGCCTCCTGGGTTGCGCGCATGCGCACACCCAAGCTCCAGGTCGACGCGATCCGCGCTCTGCAACAGGCGATGTCCGAGAGCGTCACGCGCTATTTCGCCATCGGCGCCGATGGCAGCTTCGATCTCGACGTCGCGGTCATCGTCGCGACGAAGCCCGCCTAGAGCACGATCGTATCGGAAAGAAGCAGGCCGCTTCTTTCCGATACGCGAATCGTGCTTTCGACTCAAAAGCTTAGACCATGATTCACGTGTGAACCGGAATCATCTCGGATTCCGCTTCACCCGATCATGGTCTAAGCGTGGCTCACACGAAGCCGCGCAACTCGGGTCCATCGGCGGCGTAGCGATAGGCGCGGAAGATCGTCGACTGATCGCCCACGGTCGCGCCCTTCGCCTCGCGGTTGGTGAAGGGCGAGATATATTCCCAGACCACCTCGCCCGCCGGCGTCACCTCGAAGATGCGGCCCCACAGCCCTTCGCAGATGAGGGTGTTGCCGTTCCAGAGCCGCTGACAGCCCGAGATGTAATGGCTGTCGAAGGTATGGCTCGGATTGCCGCGATATTCCCACACCGTCTCGTTGGTGCGCGGGTCCCATTCGACGATCTTCGAGCCGCGCGGCGCTTGCGCGTTGCGGTTGGCGAAGATCATGAAATGGCCGTTGGCGAGCGGCTGGAAATCATGCGGGCCGCCCCAATCGGGCTCGTGGCGCTGATAGACGAGGTCGCCGCTGGCGCGATCGATCACGCCGACCCAATCGAGATGGCGGCAGCAAATGCCGAGCCGATCATCCCCCACCGGCACGATCGTGTTGGCATGGCCGAATTCGTGGCGCTCATGCGTGTGGGTCAAAGGATGATTCTCGATCTCGACATGCTCCCAGATGCGCCAATCCCAGACCTTCTTTCCTTGCGCCTCCACCTCGCAGACATAATCGCCCCAGATGCCGCCATCCTTGTGCTCGCTGCCCGGCTTGCCGCCTTCGACGCGCGCGGCCGCTTCCTGCGGCATCTTCTCCCACGAGAGATAGACGATGTTGCCGCCGGGACAGCGGCGGAAATCGTGATGCTGGCGCGGATCGCGATAAGACCAGAGCAGCTTCCCGTCCCAATCATATCGCGCGATCAGCCCGCCGCGCGCGGCCAAGCCATCGGGACCATCGCCGTCTTTGATCGCGACCAGGAGATGACCGCCGGGCTCGAGATAGCCGTAATTCCCCGGCTGATCCGGCAAGGTCCAGCGATGAACCACATCGCCCGCCATGTCGATGAGATAGACCGCGCGCTGAAGGAGCGGGGCGAAGAGCGTGAATCCTTCCGCCGCCTTCGCCTTGTCGTGATGCGTGACGCCGCGCTGCAAATAGCGCATCGCGAGACCCTCCCTCGAGCAGTTCGGCTTGTCGGTGCCGACATCATCTTGGCTTGCGCGGTTGCGCGATGGCAAGCCCGCCGAGGCCGGGTGCCGAGGCTTATGCCTCGACACGCCGTAGGCGTCGCCTATGATGCGAGGGCCAGGACGGGGGGAATGGCATGGTCTGCGATTTGCTGCACAAGATCGAGCTGTTGAACGCGGCCGGAACACCGATCATACCCGCGGATGCGCATGCGGTCGCGGCGAGCTTCTATGA
>JBJKPV010000243.1:0-2400 GCA_046706015.1 Allostellaceae bacterium
GAGACCTATTTCGAGAAAATCCAGAAAGTGCTCAAGAAGCACGACGTGCTCCTGATCGCGGACGAAGTGATCTGCGGCTTCGGCCGCACCGGCAACATGTTCGGTTCGGAAACCTATGGGCTGAGGCCCGATATTCTGACCTTGGCCAAGGCGGTCTCCTCCGCCTACCTGCCGATCTCGGCGACGATCGTGTCGGAAGACATCTATCAGGCACTGCTCCAGCAGAGCGACAAGCTCGGCGCGTTCGCGCACGGCTTCACCTATTCGGGCCATCCGGTGTGCTGCGCGGTCGCGCTCGAGGCGCTCAAGATCTATGAGGAGCGCGACATTCTCGGCCATGTGCGGCACGTCGCTCCCGGCTTTCAGGCGAGACTGCGGCGCTTTGCGACCCATCCGCTGGTCGGCGAGGCGCGCGGGGTCGGGCTGATCGGCGCGGTCGAGCTGGTAAAGGATAAGAAGACCAAGGAATCATTTGATCCAAAGCAAGGCGCGGCGGCGATGGTCACCGCAATCTGCCAGGATCATGGGCTGATCGTCCGGCCGCTGGCGGGCGATACCGTGGCCTTTTGCCCGCCTTTGATTGCGACCGAGGCCGAGATCGACGATATCTGGAATCGATTCGGCCCGCCCCTCGACGAGGCGGCGGCGCGGCTCAAAACGGCATGAGCCGCGACATCTGGCCTCATTGCGCGCCTGACGGCGCGGACGTTTGGTCCTATAATTCATTGTGCCGTTTGGGTGGAGTTAGGTAACCCATGGATTACGAAGGATTTTTCAAGACCCGCCTTGATGCCTTGAAGGCGGAGGGCCGGTATCGCGTTTTCGCCGACCTGGAGCGCAAGGCCGGGAGTTTCCCACATGCGCTCGACCATCTGAGCGGCAAGGACATCACGGTCTGGTGCTCCAACGACTATCTCGGCATGGGCCAGCACCCTGCGGTGCGGGCCGCCATGCACGAGGCGATCGACCGGACTGGCACGGGCGCGGGCGGCACCCGCAACATTTCGGGCACCACCCATTATCATGTGACGCTGGAGCGTGAACTCGCCTTGCTGCACGACAAGCCCGCCGCGCTAGTCTTCACCTCGGGCTATGTCGCCAATGATGCCGCGCTCGCCACCCTGGTCAGCCAGATGCCGGGCTGCATCGTCTATTCCGACGCGCTCAATCATGCCTCGATGATCCAGGGTATCCGGCACGGCCGCAGCGAAAAGCGCATCTTCAAGCACAACGACCCGGCCGACCTCGAGCGCCTGCTCGCCGATGCCGACCCGGGCAAGCCGAAGCTCGTGGCGTTCGAATCGGTCTATTCGATGGATGGTGATATCGCGCCGATCGGCGAGATCTGCGATATCGCGCAGCGCTATGCCGCCATGACCTATCTCGACGAGGTTCACGCGGTCGGGCTTTACGGCCCCACCGGCGCCGGCATCGCCGAGCGCGACGGCATCAGCGACCGCGTCGACATCATCCAGGGAACGCTCGCGAAGGCCTTCGGCCTGATCGGCGGCTATGTCGCGGGCTCGGAGGCGATGGTCGATTTCCTCCGCAGCTACGCGCCGGGATTCATCTTCACGACCTCGCTGCCGCCGACGATCTGCGCCGGCGCCATCGCCAGCATCCGGCACGTCAAGGGCGCCGCCGGGCTGCGCGAGCGGCACCAAGAGCGCGCCGCGCTCCTGAAGCGCCGGCTCAAGGAAGCCCAGCTCCCGGTCATGCCCTCGCCGAGCCACGTCGTGCCGGTCCTGGTCGGCGATGCGAGGCTGTGCAAAGAAGCGTCGGACGAGCTGATGGAGCGGCACAACATTTATGTGCAGCCGATCAACTTTCCGACCGTGCCCCATGGCAGCGAGCGGCTGCGCCTGACGCCGACGCCGCTGCATTCCGACGCGGATATCGAGCACCTCGTCGCCGCGCTTTGCGACGTATGGTCCCGATTGCCGATCCGCCGTGTCGCCTGAGCAAAGGCCCTTGTTCCGCGAACGCTCGCTCGTCCCGGTCGAGACCGTCAGGCTGATGGCGTTGGGGCTTTTGGCCGAGGCGCCGCGCGCCTATGGGGACCTCGCGACCGAAATCCGCTATTTCACCA
This sequence comes from Allostellaceae bacterium, assembly GCA_046706015.1. Classification (GTDB taxonomy): domain Bacteria; phylum Pseudomonadota; class Alphaproteobacteria; order ATCC43930; family CGMCC-115725; genus CAIKMD01. The sequence goes on from JBJKPV010000243.1 coordinate 2,090, forward strand.
GCAATTTCGTCGGCCCGTCGCTCGACCTCATGGGCAGCTCGATCGAACTGCTACGCTACCAGGGGCTGATCGAGCCGGTCGGCGGCCAGGGCATGGCCGACAACGCGGTGATGCGGATCAGGCCCGAAGGCCGCGCCGCGCTCGAAGAACTGCTCCAGGCGCGGCTCGGCCAGGACCAAGGTGACATCAACCGCCTGTCGCTGCGCCTCAAGCTGCGCTTCCTCGCGCTCCTGCCAGAGGCGCAGCAAGAGACCCAGCGCGCGCATATCATAGAGACGATCGAGTCCGAATTGGTGCGACTCGGGGTTATC
>JBJKPV010000244.1:0-4124 GCA_046706015.1 Allostellaceae bacterium
GTGCTGGGCCGCGCGGAAACGCTTGCCCGTCTCGCAGATGCGTCGAACGGGTGAAGCCGTGAATTGCCAAATCAACCATGGCGATCTATTCTCCCCGTGACGCAGGATTTTGCGCTGCAGCATGGGCGTAGGAGGACAAAAGATGGATAAAAAATCCTCGAACCGGCAGACCGTCACGGTCACCGACAATGTCAGCGGTAAATCCGCCGACCTGCCGCTCCTATCCGGAACCATCGGCCCGCAAGTGGTCGACATACGGCGCCTCTATTCCGATCTCGGCCACTTCACCTTCGACCCCGGCTATACCGCGACCGGCAGCTGCGAATCGAAGATCACCTATATCGACGGCGATGTCGGCGAGCTGATGTATCGCGGCTATCCGATCGAGCAGCTCGCGGACAAGAGCGATTTCCCCGAGGTCTGCTATCTCCTGCTCTATGGCGAGCTGCCGACGAACGAACAGAAGAACATTTTCGTCAACGCCATCACCCATCACACCATGGTGCATGAGCAGCTGACGCGCTTCTTCCAGGGCTTCCGCCGCGACGCGCATCCGATGGCGGTGATGTGCGGCGTCGTGGGCGCGCTCTCGGCCTTTTATCACGATTCCACCGACATCTCCGACCCGCATCAGCGCATGGTCGCCTCGCATCGCCTCATTGCGAAAATGCCGACGATCGCGGCGATGGCGTACAAATACACGCTCGGCCAGCCCTTCATGTATCCCAAGAACGAGCTCGATTACGCCGAGAACTTCCTCTACATGACCTTCGGCGTGCCATGCGAGGAGTACAAGGTCAGCCCGACCCTCGCCAAGGCGATGGACAAGATCTTCATCCTCCACGCCGATCACGAGCAGAACGCCTCGACCTCGACGGTGCGCCTTGCCGGCTCCTCGGGCGCCAATCCCTTTGCCTGCATCGCCGCCGGCATCGCTTCGCTTTGGGGACCGGCGCATGGCGGCGCCAACGAGGCCGTCTTGAAGATGCTGATGGAGATCGGCCACAAGGATCGCATTCCCGAATTCATCAAGCGCGCGAAGAACAAGGACGACAGCTTCAAGCTGATGGGCTTCGGCCATCGCGTCTACAAGAACTACGACCCGCGCGCCGCGGTGCTGCGCGCGTCCTGCCACGAGGTGCTGGACGAGCTCGGCGTGCGCGACGAGCCGCTCCTCGATCTCGCCATGGAGCTCGAGAAGTTCGCGCTCAAGGACGATTACTTCATCGAGAAGAAGCTCTATCCCAACGTCGATTTCTATTCCGGCATCATCCTGAAGGCGATGGGCTTCCCGACCTCGATGTTCACGGTCCTCTTCGCCATCGCGCGCACCGTCGGCTGGGTCGCGCAATGGAACGAGATGATCGAGGATCCGAACCAGAAGATCGGCCGCCCGCGCCAGCTCTATACCGGGCCGACGAAGCGCGACTACGTCGCGATCGGCCAACGTGGCTAGCCCGCGGCGCGATCGCGGCGGCGCCACCGGCGGCACCGCCCGCCGGGCTGTGGTTCATCTGCGCGCCGCGCGTCCGCCCCTTCCGGCCAATGACAACACCACCGGCTTCGCGCTCCGTCTCGTGCGCGTGATGCCCTTGGCCGCGGCCTTGGGCCTTCTTCTGGTCGTCTTGAACCTGCTTTCCTGAACGGCGGCTCGGCACCCGCCTGCGGCCGATCGCGCGGCAAGGCGCTTACCTTCGGTTAACCATATCGGCCTAGCCTCGGGCCCATGACGGCGCCGAGCAATCCCCTTTCCGCCCTGGCGCGCTCGATCGATCCGACGGTGCTCAACAGCATCCGCCAGGCGAGCGCGTCCACCTCGATGGATTTCGGCCTGCTGATGGCGCAAGCCGCGCAGGAAAGCGGCTTCAACGCCGACGCCAAATCCTCGACCAGCAGCGCCGCCGGACTCTTCCAGTTCACCGACAGCACCTGGCTCGACATGGTGAAGCGCTTCGGCGCCAAGTACGGCGTCGGTCAACTGGCGCAGCAGATCGGCCAGGACGCCAACGGCAAGCCCACTGTCCGCGACGCCGCGCTGCGCCGTCAGATCCTCAATCTGCGCAGCGACCCGGCCCTCTCGGCCGCGCTCGCGGGCGAATATGCCAAGCTCAATCAGGACACGATCGAGCACGCGCTCGGCCACAAGCTGCAGCGCGCCGATCTCTATATGGCGCATTTCCTCGGCGCCTCCGGCGCGACCTCGTTCCTCAAAGCGGTCGAGAGCAAAGGCGGCACGATCGCGGCCGATCTCCTGCCCGAGGCCGCCGCCGCCAATCGCGCCATCTTCTACGATCAGCAGACCGGAAGGCCGCGCACCGTCGCCGAGATCTATCACATGCTCGCAACCAAGATCGACGCCGAGGCGAGCGCGCTGACGGGGCTTGGCAGCGGCACCGTCGCCGATAGCGCGGCGCCAGCGCCCGCTTTCGCCGCTTCCGGCATGTCGGCGCAACTCAACTGGTCGGGCGTGAAGCTCTCGCCGCAATTGATCGATATGCTGAGCGTGGTCGCGATGGCCGCGCTGAAGATGACGGAAAATGCCTCGCCCGCGCCTTATGCGCCGGCGCCGGCAACGCCGCCGCGCGAGCGGCGCTCGATCTGACTTAGCCTAAGCCGGAAGCGCCGGTGGAGCAGCTTCCGGCAAACACAAGGCCCGCCGCGCCGCGCGCTACATCGACGGCGCGGCGAAATAGGTGATGCGGTAGGTGTGCTCGTAAGGGCCGAGCCGCGAATGGGTGAAATTTCCCGCGGCGTCGAAGTCCGCTTCGGGGCTGGCGCTCGGGCCGTTCTGGCAGGTGACGCCGTCGCCTGTCGCCTCGGTATGCCTGGCGCCGCCATTGGCGAAGAATTCACGGTCGAAGACGCAGCGCGTCGGATGCGGCAGCGCGTTGGGATGGAACTCGACGCCGTGAAAGAGCTTCTCGCCGTCGGACCGATAGGTATAGCGATAGGTTCCGTCGTAATCGACTTGGGGCTCGACGTCGCGCCGCTGCGTCTCGGCGGTGAGCGGGCGCCCTTGCGCGTCGAGTTGGAACACCGAGGTCACATGCGCGGCGCCGAAATCGCCCGAATAGGCAATGGTGACGCTGCGATCGGCGTAACTGTAGGTGACGCGCGCGATCTCGCGTCCGTCGGGCAAGATGGTCGCCGCCGATAGCGGCCGTCCACGGGCGTCGTTGACGATGTCGATGTGCTTCAGGGCCTCGCCGTTGCGCGTGAACGAGGCGCCGATGAGCAGGCCCTTCGCATCATAGCGGAAAGCGATCGTGTCGGTGCGCCGCTCGTCGTAATTCTCGCGCGTGATCACCGCGATCTGCCGCCGCGCGTTATAGCGATAGGTCGCGCGATAAGCGGTCCCGCCGAGGAGCAGATCGGTGTCGACCTCATCGGCCGCGCGTCCATCCTCGTCGAAATCCGTCACCGTGCGCCGGCTCATCAGCGGGCTGCCGCCGGGGTCGCGAATGGTGAAGTCCGCCGACACTTCCTTGACATGGCCGAGATAGCCCATCGCGGCAGCGGTGTAGGGCACGTCCTCGATCGGGTAGCTCAGATAGGATTCGAGCCAGATCCGCTCGGTGAGCGGCGAGGCCGCGGCTTGTGCGCTCAGACCCGCGAGGATGAGGGCGGCAGCCGACAGCGAGCGGTACAGGATGCCCATCGCCGGCTTAAGCCGATCGCGCCGCCGGGCGCGGTGCGTCCGGGGCCGGTAGAAAACGCGAGCCGACCGCGCGGCCGTTGCGCTCGGCGAGGATCGAGGCGGCGGCGCGCTCGCACTGGCTCGCCAATTCGATCAGGGCCGCGCGCGCGCCCTCGCCGCCGAACGCCTCTGCGATCCGGCGGTAGCGCGCCGCATCGGCGATAAGCGCCTGCGCGAGATCGCCTTGGCCGAGCGCCAATGCGCTTTCCGGCTTGCGAAGACGCAGGGTTTGCACGGCTTCTCCTTCGCGATCGAGGTGGCACGGCCACTGTCGCAAGGAATGGTTACCAAAGACTTGCCGAGGCCGGCGGCCGGCGCGCGCGCCTTGCCCGGGTCCCGCGGCAAAAAAGCATCGCAATTTTGAGGAATCCTTTGGATTCTCGGGGGAGTTTAAGCGGGTGAAAGACCCGGCCGGCGCGGCTGTCCT
>JBJKPV010000245.1:0-2929 GCA_046706015.1 Allostellaceae bacterium
TTGGCGAATTTGTTCCAGGGGCAGACCGCGAGGCAATCATCGCAGCCATAGATGCGGTTGCCGATCGCCGGACGCAGATCGGCCGGAATGTGCCCCTTGTGCTCGATGGTGAGATAGGAGATGCAGCGCCGCGCATCGATGCGATAGGGCGCGGGGAAGGCCTTGGTCGGGCACGCATCGAGGCACGCATGGCAGGCTCCGCAGTGATCCGTCTCAGCCTCGTCGGGCGCGAGTTCGAGGCTCAGATAGATCTCGCCCAGGAACAGCCACGAGCCGAAATCGCGCGAGACCAGATTGGTGTGCTTGCCTTGCCAGCCGATCCCGCCGCGCATGGCGAGCGGCTTTTCCATCACCGGCGCGGTGTCGACGAAGAGCTTGAGCTCGCTCGGCGCGATCTCGGCGATGCGCCGCGCGAGCAGTTTGAGGCGCGACTTCATCACCTCGTGATAATCGCGCCCGCGCGCATAGACCGAGACATTGCCCTCGCTTCGTTGCGCGAGCCCGTCGAGCGGATCGCCCTCGGGCGCGTAATTGAGCCCGAGCACGAGAACGGTTTTGACTTGGGGCCAGAGCGCCTTCGGATCGCTGCGCTGGGCTTCACGCGCGGCGAGCCAGCCCATATCGCCGTGAAAGCCCTGCGCCAGGAAGGTCGCGAGATCGCGCCGCGCGCTGTCGGCAAGATCGGGCCGCGCGAAACCCACCGCGTCGAAGCCCAGTTCGAGTGCTGCGTCGCGGATCGCCGCCTTGGCGTCCGCGGGCATCGCTCGTGGAGCGGATTTGACATTCGCCATCACCTAACCGTTGGCTCCGAAGCGAATGTCAAATCCGAAACTCCACGAGCAAAACTTATGATTGCTAGTGGTCTTTCCATTCCAACATTCGCATCACGTCGCTGCAAGTACGTTGCGAATGTTGGAATGAGGCCACTAGCCGCGCCCGCGATAGGGCGCGACGCCCGGATCAGGTAGCCATAGGCCCGCGGGCGGCGTGCCGGTCTGATAGAAGACGTCGATCGGCATGCCGCCACGCGGATACCAATAGCCGCCGATGCGCAGCCATGTTGGCGCGATCGCCCCGATCACGCGCTTGGCGATTTTCAAGGTGCAGTCCTCGTGGAAGCTGCCGTGATTGCGGAAGGAACCCAAGAAGAGCTTCAGCGACTTGCTTTCGATCAGGAACTGATCGGGCAAATAGTCGATCACGAGATGCGCGAAATCGGGCTGGCCCGTCACCGGGCAGAGCGTGGTGAATTCCGGCGCGGTGAAGCGGACCAGATAGGCGTCGTCCGGATGCGGATTGGGCACGCGTTCGAGCACTGCTTCTTCGGGCGAGGCCGGGAGCGGCGCATGCGAGCCCAGGATCTTCAAATCGCGATAATTCGGATCGGCCATCGATTGTCTTTCAATGGGCCCGCGCCTGCTCCACCGGCCGCGCGGGCACTTTAGTTTTTTGCCTGCGCCTGCTCTACCGGCGGCGCAGGTTAGAGCGCAGGAATATCGCCGAGCGCCTGTGCCTCGGCGAAGCCGGCGGCGTGATCTTGGAGCCTTCCCGCTTCGATCGCCGCGCGCAAATCCCGCATCAGGCGCTGATAGTAGCGGAGATTGTGCTCGGTCAACAGCATGGCGCCGAGGATTTCGTCCGCCTTGACGAGGTGGTGGAGATAGGCGCGGCTGTAATGCCGGCACGCGGCGCAGTCGCAGTCTTCCTCGAGCGGACGCGTATCGACGCCGTGGCGGGCGTTGCGCAGATTGACCGTGCCGCGCGCGGTGAAAGCCTGCGCGGTGCGGCCCGAGCGCGTCGGCATGACGCAATCGAACATGTCGATGCCGCGCATGACCGAGCCGACGATGTCGGCGGGCTTGCCGACGCCCATTAGATACCGCGGTCGCTCGACGGGCAAAGCCGGCACGGTCTCGTCCAGCACCTTGAACATTGCGTCCTGGCCCTCGCCGACGGCGAGCCCGCCGACGGCGTAGCCGTCGAAGTCGATCTCGGTCAGCGCCGCGGCCGAGCGCGCGCGCAAATCGGGAAAGACGCCGCCTTGGACGATGCCGAAGAGCCCGGCACCCTCGCGCGTGCGGAACGCATCCTTGGAACGCGCGGCCCAGCGCATCGACAGCTCCATCGAGCTTCGCGCCTCTTCGTCGGTCGCGGGGAAAGGCGTGCATTCATCGAACGCCATGGTGATGTCGGTGCCCAAGAGGCGCTGAATCTCGATCGAGCGCTCGGGCGTCAGCTCCATGCGCGCGCCGTCGAGATGCGAGCGGAAGACGACGCCCGCCTCGCTGATCTCGCGCAGCTTTGCCAGCGACATCACCTGAAACCCGCCCGAATCGGTGAGGATCGGCTTCGGCCAGTTCATGAAACGATGAAGCCCGCCAAGCTCGGCGGTGCGCTCGGCGCCCGGACGCAGCATCAGATGATAGGTGTTGGCGAGGATGATCTCGGCGCCGGTCGCCGCCACTTCCTCGGGCCGCATCGCCTTCACCGTCGCAGCGGTGCCGACCGGCATGAAGGCCGGCGTCTCGATCGTTCCGTGCGTGGTCGAAACCTGTCCGCGCCGTGCCGCGCCGTCACGGCCCAAGACGTGAAAGCCGATCATGCCGCACGCTCGGGAAAGAGCAGGCAGGCATCGCCGTAAGAAAAGAACCGATAGCGCTCGGCGATGGCGTGCGCATAGGCCGCTTTCATGCGCTCCAGCCCGGCGAAGGCCGAGACCAGCATGAAAAGCGTCGAGCGCGGCAAATGGAAGTTGGTTAGCAAGACATCGAGCGCGCGAAAGCGATAGCCGGGCGTGATGACGAGCGCGGTCTCGCCGGCAAAAGGCGCGATGGTCCCGCGCTCATCCGTCGCACTTTCGAGCAGCCGCAGGCTGGTCGTGCCGACCGCGACGATGCGCCCGCCCGCGCGCCGCGCCGCGTTGAGGCGC
>JBJKPV010000246.1:0-3168 GCA_046706015.1 Allostellaceae bacterium
GCCAGCGCGGCTTCTCGCCTGCCATCGAGGGGTGATTGAGAATATCGCTCATCATGCGCTCCGCTTGCGCGCGCTCCCGAATGGTTAAGGGGGCCGGCCGCGACACAATGTCTCGAAGAAGAATTGACAAATCGCTAAAGGCGGCGCATGTACGCGCCCGAAAGACGCACCAAGAATGCTTGATAATCAATCTATTAGCTTCGGTTCCTGATAATTTCGGCGAAAGCGCGCGCAACCGATGGCTGCGCGCTGGCCGAAGCGCCTCGAACGCGGTTAATCTGGTCGCGAGAAACCACGAAAAACATCGTCGCGCAGTCAGAATCGGGGAGGTGATCGATGACAGGGTTGTTGTTGCGCGTGAACGCGGATTTTCTGCCCGAGGGTGGCGATCCGGTCTATCTGCCTGCGGCCGAGCGCGCGATTTACGTCGCCGACGGCGCGGTGACGGTGGAGCACGCGCAAGGCTGCGCGCTGCACGAGGAGGGCTCGGCCTGGCTCGGCGACTGCGAAATCGCGCTCTTGCCCGGCCGCGCGGGCGCGCGGTTGCTGCGCTTCGAATTGGCCTGGCCGGACGCGACCGATCGCGGCGCCTTGCGCGCGGCGCCGGGGGCCGCCACCGAGCAGAAGCTCGCGGTCGACGTCACGCTCGATTCCGGCTTTCAATGGCTGATGCGCTGCGATCTGGTCGGCTTCCCCAAGGGCGGCGTCGCCTATACCCATCTCCACCAAGGACCAGGGATCCGATTTTGCCTCGAAGGCGGCATCACGATCGAAAGCGAGGGCGCGAGCCATGCCTATCGCGAGGGCGACGCGTGGTTCGAAAGCGGCACGGCGCCGGTGCTGGCGCCGACCTCGAAGGAGAGCGAGACGCGCTTCGTGCGTTGCTTTCTCCTGCCGCGCGGCTGCAAGGGCCGCTCCTCGATCCGCTATGTGAGGGCCGAAGACGCATCGAAGCCCAAGCCGCAGCGCTACAAGGTGCTGGGCGAGCGCTTCATCGACCTGCCCTGAGCGGGACGTGGGAGAGCGCGGCCCGCCTCAGGCGGCGCGGTTCTTGCGATAGACGCCGGTGATCGAATGGCCGCGAATGGCGAATTCGACGCCCGCGACGGCGCGCAGAAGAAGACGCGCGCTCGCGCGCGAGAGAAGATCTTCGAGCCAATAGGTCTTGCCGCCGATGAAGAAGCGGGGCGATGCGTCGCCGCGCCCACGCCAGACATTCATCGCCAGCATCTTCAAGAACGCCTTGCGATGCGCCTCGGCGAGCGGCTCCTCGACGATCTCGACGGTGTCGAGATCGAGAATGTCGGCGATGCTCTCGACGTTCCGGCGGCTCCACCAGGTCAAATGATGCGGCGGCATGTTGAGGATGTTGTCGCGCTCGGCGCCCATGAAGCCGTCGGCATTGGGCACGCTGATGATCAGCGTGCCGCCAGGCTTGAGGCAGGCAAGGCACTGGTCGAGAAAGGTCATCGGATCGACGACATGCTCGAGTACTTGGAAGCTGCATACCACGTCGTATTCGCCGCGATGGGCAAGCGCGTGCTCGCTCAGCGATTCCGGACGGATGTCGCGGTCATTGGCGGCGATCGCCTCGGGATTGATCTCGAGACCGACATAGCGCGTGGCGTGCGGAATGCGCGCGGCAAAAGGCCCGCGGCCGCAGCCGACATCGAGCACCGCGTCGCCCGGCCTGACGTGCCGCGTGCCGACGACGAATTCCGATTTGTCGGGCGGGCTCGCCCGTTTGTCGCGGAACCACGCCGCCAGGCGGGCGTAGAAATCGCCATCGGCCGGACAGAACGGATGGAAGAAGCGCAGCGTGCAATCCTCGCATTGGCGGAATTCGAGCCGATCGAGGCCGTCGGTTACGGCGTCGACCGACAGGCCGAAACGTTGCCGATAGCGCTCCCGCAATTGCGCGACCGGCAAGCGGTCGACAATGCGGGACGATGCGCCGCAGAGCGGGCAGGGCGCGTCGGAGGCGGGTTGCGGCGACGACTGCTCTGCGACGGGAAGCGTTTCGATCGCGGATCGTGCGTGACTCATGAGCGGAGACCTTCGACCTTGCCGCGGCATCGCCCCTTGCTTCGGCAGCGGAGCGGATTCCGTTATGCGCTCAGCGCCCGCTTGGTTCAAACCGCGCGAGCGTGACCTTTTAGGGGCGAAACGCGCGCTATGCGCGTGAGCCGGTCGCATCTTTTCGTCTCTGGCGCTCACGGGCGGCACGATAAGGTCGCGCCCACCATCATTTGTTGTTGTATTGTTCATTGCTCCTTGAACTAGAAATCCTAGAAAGACGAGCGATGGCTGCGGCAAGCGGCGCGCAGCCGGGATGGGTGCGACGACAGACATCGAGAGCGGCGAGGCCGCCCTCGGCAAGTCCAACCTGCACAAGCTCTATGACGGCCGGTTTTACGAGCGCCAGGTCGCGACGGCGATCGAATCGGCGGAGATCTACCTGAAATTCCTATGGCAGTTGATTCAGCCGCGATCGGTGCTCGATGTCGGCTGCGGGCGCGGCGCGTGGCTCAAGGTCTGTCACGATCTCGGCAGCACCGCGCTGTTCGGGTTCGACGGCGATTGGAACAGCCAGTCTTTGATGATCGATTCCGCGATCAAGTTTCAGGCCATCGACCTCTTCCGCGCGCGCTTTTGGGGCGAGGAAAAGGTTTGTTACTGGTATCGCCAGAACACGTTTCTATACGTGAGGAGAGATAGCCCTCCCTACGAGCAGCTGAAGGCCCGCGGCTTGAGCGAAATCGAAAACGTCGCCTTCATCAATTGCGTTCATCCCGAACTGCTCGCATGGCAAACCGCGAGCTATCGCGGCCATGTCGGCGATTTGATGCCGAGCCTCTGGCGCGCGATCCTCCGCCGCCTCGGCTGATCGGCGGCCCGCCGCGGGCGCTCGGCCGGGCAGGCGGTCCGTCCGGCCCCTTCAGCTTCTCGTAAGGTTTACACGCCTAGAATCGGGCTTTCCGGCAAGCGGATCGGCGCCCATGACAGCGACGGCGGCGCATCACGAGGACCATCACAAGCAACAATCCGGACGCGGCGTCATCGTCGCCGTCGCGCTCTTGCTGATCCTGATCGGCGGGATGGCGGGCTACGGTTTCCTCCACCGCGCCTCTTCCTACGCGCTGGTGCTGGTGACGGTCGATGATTGCC
>JBJKPV010000247.1:0-4786 GCA_046706015.1 Allostellaceae bacterium
CGCTGTCGGGCGAGCAACGCGCGCGCCTCAAGGCGTCGCTTGCCGAATTGGCGGCCAGCGTCACGAGGGACGCCCGACCATGACGCGGCTCGTCGAGATTCGGGGCCATATCGCGAGCATGGACGAGATGATCGACATCGTCGGTGCGATGCGTTCGCTCGCGGGCATGCGCGTTCAGGAGGCGCAGCGTGCGCTGCCCGGCATTCGACGTTATGCCGAATCCATGGCGGCGGCGACCGGCGCGGCGCTTCTGCTCCTGCCCTCGCCCGTCGAGACGACCGCCGCGGGCGGACGCCGCGCGCTGGTGCTGTGCGCGGCCGAGCACGGCTTCGTCGGCGGCTTCAACGAGCGTCTTATCGAAGCCGCCGAAGCGACGCGCGGCCCGGGCGTTCTGCTTTTCGTTCTCGGCAGCCGGGGAGCGGCGCTGGCGCTGGAACGTGGCTGGGCGCCCAGCTGGGCGCGGCCAATGGCGACACGACTCGGCGGCGCGCCCGAGACCGTCGATCATCTCGCGACCGAGCTCTACACCCGCATCGCGCGCGGCGAAATCGGCCGGGTCGAGGTGATGTTCGGCCGCTATCGCCAGGGCAGCCCCTCCACGATCGACCACAATCTACTCCTGCCGCTGGACACAGCGTCGCTCGCGGCTGCGCCGGCGCGCCAGGCGCCGCTCCACAACCTTCCGCCGCAGCCGCTCCTTGAAAGGCTGATGGCCGAATATGTGTTCGCGCTTCTGACCGAGGCCGCGGTCGAATCGATCTCGAGCGAGAACGCCGCACGTTTTACCGCCATGGAATCCGCCGCCGACAATGTGGCCAAGAAACTCGCCGAGCTGCGTCAATCCGCCCGTCAGGCGCGGCAAAACGAGATCACCGACGAATTGCTAGACCTGATAACCGGAACCGAGGCATCGACAGGTCGCTGAAGTCGCGCCCGCGTTAGGGTGGTTAAGGCCTGGGCCACCGCCTCTTTCTTCCGATGGCGAGACGCTGGGCCTCATCACGAGGGGCCCATGTAGCCTGCGTCTTACCCGCCAATCGTCGCGTATGTCCGCGAACAACCGCCGATACGGCCCCGCGAGAACTTGGCCAGCTTTAGGGATTTCTCGAACGAGAGCGAATGACACCGGACGAGGAGCTGGCGGAGGGAGTGGGATTCGAACCCACGATAGGGTTTCCCCTATACACGCTTTCCAAGCGTGCGCCTTCGACCGCTCGGCCACCCCTCCAGGCGCTCTTTTCGAGGCGCGGGCGAGCCTAACGGAGCCACGACTCCGCTGCAACCGAGCCATACACCCAAGCGCGCCGTGCTTGTCATCGCGAGGCCTATCGCCGACCATGGGCCGCTAAGGCAAGGAATCATTTAGGGCGGGAAATGGCAGGCAAGGCGAGTTTCGTGACGATCGGCGATGCCGAGATCGAGGTCGAGCGGCAGGGCGCGGGGCAGCCGCTCCTGCTCTTGGGCGGCGAGGAGATGCTGGAGCGCGGCGCGCCTTTCGCGACGGCTCTGGCATCGCGTTTCGAGGTGATCGCGCCGGCCCCGCCCGGCTTCGGGCGCTCCTCGCGACCGGACTGGATCACCTCCCCCGACGACATCGCCTATCTCTATCTCTCGCTGATCGAAAAGCTCGGGCTCGAGAAGATCACGGTGATCGGCTGCTCGCTGGGCGGCTGGCTCGCGGCCGAGCTCGCGACCAAGGACGACGGCAAGCTCCAGCGCCTCGTCCTGGTCGATGCCTATGGCGTGAAGCTCGGCGGCCCAATGGAGCGCGATGTTGCCGATATCTGGCACCTCTCGCCCGGAAAGGTCGCAGCGCTTCGCTGGCGCGAGCCCGAGAAATTCGTGCGCGCGCCCGCATCGATGAGCGATGAGGAGCTTGCCGCCGCCGCGCGCAACACCGAAGCCTTCGCGCGGTTCTGCTGGGAGCCCTATATGCACAACCCGAAATTGAAGCACCGGCTTGGCCGCATCACCGTGCCGACGCTCGTCGTCTGGGGCGAGGCAGACGGCATCGTAAAGGCCGATTACGGGCGCGGCTATGCCGGGCTCATTCCCGGCGCCGGCTTCTCGGTCATCCGAGAGGTCGGCCATTATCCGCATCTGGAGCGCCCGCGCGGCTTCCTCGACGCGATCGGCGATTTTCTGGGCGCGCCCGGTCTCGGCGCCGTGCTCCAAGGAGAGACGCGATGAGAGCCTGGCACTTCACCGAGATGCCCTATCCCCATTACCCGCAAGACGAACCCGCGACCCGCATCAACCTGCCCAACAAGCATTTCGATCCGAAGATCGGCGCCGAGCTCTATAACCGCTATTTCGACGAGCACATGATCGCCGACGAGCTCGGCCTCGACCTGATGCTCAACGAGCATCACCAGACGCCAAGCTGCATCGACACTTGCGCGCCGCTATCGGCCGCGATCCTCGCGCGCCAGACCAAGAAGGCGCGCATCTGCCTGCTCGGCAATCCGATCGGCCATCGCAACGACCCGATCCGCGTGGCCGAGGAGATGGCGATGATCGATTGCATCTCGCGCGGCCGGCTCGAATGCGGCTTCGTACGCGGCGTGCCATACGAGGTCTTTGCCGCCAACACCAACCCGACCCAGACGGTCGAGCGGCTCTGGGACGGCGTCGATCTCGTGGTCAAGGCTTGGGCAGCGACCGAGGCGCCGTTCAATTACGAAGGGCGGTTCTGGCACCGGCGCAGCATCAATGTCTGGCCGCGCCCCTATCAGACGCCCCATCCGCAGATCTGGATCACGGGCTCCAGCGACAAGGAAACGCCCAAGCGCTGCGCCGAGCGCGGCTGGGTCTTCGCGAATTTTCTTTTGCCGCATGAGCGGGTGAAGGCGCTCTTCGACACCTATCGCGCGCATTTCGTCGAGCACGGGCTGCCGGGCGGCGGCGGGCTCGCCTATATGCCGCTGGTCTACACTGCCGATTCGGAGAGCGACGCGGATAAGGGCGCCGAGGAGCTACGCTGGTATTTGACCGCGCCGCGCTCGGAGCCGCATTTCCGCAACCCGCCGGGCTATATACCGGTTGCGGCCAATGTCGCCATGGCCCGGCAGACCGCCGCCGGGGGTGCGGCCGCGGCGCGCAATGCGAGCCTCGACACCTTGCGCGAGCAACGCTTGCTCGCCGCCGGCACGCCCGACCAGGTGGTGAAGCAGATCAAGCGCTTTTATGACCGCGTCGGCGGCTTCGATCATCTCTTGATGATGGACCAGGCCGGCTTCATGAGCCATGAGCGCACGGTGCGCAGCATGACGCTCTTCGCGCGCGAGGTTTATCCGCAGATCAAGGATTTGCCGCGCACCACGCCGAGAGCGCAAGCGGGAATTAGCGCGGGCTCGGACTAAGTTAATGCTTCATTGACGTCGTGGTCGGGCTTGACCCCGGCCATCCACGTCGTTGGCGCGCCACTATCTCGAGACGTGGATGCCCGCGACAAGCGCGGGCATGACGGTTCGTTTAAGTCGATCTCTACCGGCCCCGCCTTGCCATCGCAGGATGGCTCCTGCACCATTGGGTGATGCGGGTGAGGCGTTTCTTCGCATGGATCTTTCTTTTGATCGCCGGCGCGGTGCTGGTGCGCGATGCGCTCGTCTGGAACGATCTCCATATCATCGCGCCGCTTTCCTTGGGCGGGCTGTGGTCGGACCTGGCGCCCGAGAATTTCCGCACCGCGCATAACGCCATGGAGAGCGCCCATCCCGCGCTCTGGCACTGGCTCGTCGCGCCGCTCTTGGGCCTCTGGGCGCTGCCCGTCTTTCTGATCTTGGGCTTGCTTCTGCTCTGGGCGCGCCGCCGGCCACGCCGCCGCTTTCGCTAAGCGCGGCAAGCGCCGCTATTCGTCGCTCATCTTGAGCGCGGCGAGGAAGGCCGATTGCGGAATATCTACCTTGCCGTATTGGCGCATGCGCTTGCGCCCTTCCTTCTGCTTTTCCAGAAGTTTTCGTTTGCGCGTGATGTCGCCGCCATAGCATTTGGCGAGCACGTCCTTGCGCAAGGCCTTTACCGTCTCGCGCGCGATGACCTTGCCGCCGATCGCCGCCTGAATCGCAATCAGGAACAATTGGCGCGGAATGAGCTCCTTCAGGCGCTCGCACAGTGCGCGGCCGCGGCGCTCGGCATTGGAGCGATGGACGATGATCGCGAGCGCGTCGACCGGATCGCCGTTGACGAGAATGTTCATCAGCACGAGGTCGCCTTCCTGGTAGCCCTCGAGCTGATAATCGAAGCTGGCATAGCCGCGACTCACCGATTTGAGCCGGTCGTAAAAATCGAACACGACCTCGTTCAAGGGGAGCTGGTAGACCAGCATGGCGCGCGTGCCGGCGTAGGTCAGATCCTTCTGCACGCCGCGGCGTTCCTCGCAGAGCGCCAAGATGCCGCCGAGATAGGTATCGGGTACGAGGATGGTCGCCTTGATCCACGGCTCCTCGATGTGATCGATGCGCACCGGGTCGGGCATGTCGACCGGGTTGTGGAGGCTCATCATCTGACCGTTGGTCAGATGGATGTGATAGACGACCGAGGGCGCGGTGGCGATGAGATCGAGATCGAATTCGCGCGAGAGCCGCTCCTGGATGATCTCGAGGTGGAGGAGCCCCAGGAACCCGCAGCGGAAGCCGAAGCCCAGGGCGGCCGAGGTCTCGGGCTCGTATTCGAAGCTGGCATCGTTGAGGCGCAGCTTCGCCAGACTGTCGCGCAAGCGCTCATAATCGGCGGCGTCGGTCGGAAAGAGCCCGCAGAAAACCACCGGCTGCAACGGCTTGAAGCC
>JBJKPV010000248.1:0-5112 GCA_046706015.1 Allostellaceae bacterium
ACGGCGCCAACGAAAGGACCGAAGCTCAGGCTTTCGCGATAAAATCGAAATAATCGTTCACCGAACGATAGAGCGCCGATGCGATCTCGCGCTGATAGGCGTGCTCGCGCAGGGCACGCTCTTCCGCGCGGTTGGACAGGCAACCGATCTCGACCAGGGCCGACGGAATATCCGGCGCCTTCAACACCACGAAATCGGCCGAGCGATGCGTGTGACTGAGCAGCCGGACGCGGTGCCCGAGCTCATTGACCACGCGCCGGGCGAGGCGGATCGACATGTTGTTCGTCTGGCGCCGGGCGAGATCGAACAGGATCTCGTTCACCTGCGGGTCCTTGCTGCCGAAATTGAGCCCGGCGACAATGTCGGACGCGTTCTCGCGGTCCGCAACCGCGGCGGCCTCCTTGTCCGACGCCTTCTCCGACAGGGTGAAGACCGAAGCGCCGCGAACCGAAGGCTCGGGCAAGGCATTGGCGTGAATCGAAAGGAAGAGGTCGGCGTCATGCGCCCGGGCCCGGAGGACACGATCTTCGAGGCTCACGAAAGTGTCGTTCGTGCGGGTCAGATAAACCTTGTAGCGCCGACTGGCCTCGAGATGCCGCGCCACATCGAGCGCGGTCTCCAGCACGACATCCTTCTCATAGGTGCCGGTGCAGCCGATGCAGCCGGGGTCGACGCCGCCATGTCCGGCATCCACCCAGACGATATGCCGCTTGGCGGCGGCCGATCCGCGCGATCCCGCCGCCCAAGCCGATTGAAATGGCGCCAAGCCGGCTCCCGCCGCGACGCCGCCGATGGTCTTCAGAAAACTACGCCGATCCATGGTAATCCCCGTGATGCACCCGATTTCCGCCCCGCGCAGCGGATCGCACCTCGTCCTGGCGTGCTTATTTACGAAACCTCAACCTACATGAGACTTGAAGTTCAGTCTATATCTATTTGTTAAATCATATCAATGTTTCAATTTCCGTTAACGTCTACGACGATGCGGCCGCGGACCTCGCCTTTGAGAATGCGGGGCGCGAGGTCGCTCACGGCCGCTAAAGGCACGGTTTCAGTCATCGAGTCGAGCTTTTCAGCCGGCAAATCCCGGGCAAGCCGACCCCAGGCGGCTTCGCGGCGGTCGCGGGCGCACATCACGGAATCGATGCCCAAGAGGTTCACCCCCCGGAGCAAAAACGGGATGACCGTGGCGGGAAGGTCGCTGCCCCCGGCGAGGCCGCAGGACGCGACCGAGGCGTGATAGCGCAGCTGGGTCAGGATCGTCGCCAGGGTCGTGCTGCCGACGGCGTCGATAGCTCCGGCCCAGCGCTCGCTATCGAGGGGCCGCGTCGGCGTCTTGGCGAGCTCAGCCCGGTCGATGATGGTCTTGGCGCCGAGACTGCGTAGATAATCGTGCGTCGAGGCGCGGCCGGTCGAGGCCGTGACATGATGCCCCAGGGCCGCGAGCACCGCGGTCGCCACGCCCCCCACCCCGCCGGCGGCGCCGGTGACCAGCACCTCGCCCTGGCCGGGCTTCAGCCCGTGATCCTCGAGCGCCATCACGGCGAGCATCGCGGTGAAACCGGCCGTCCCCAGCGCCATCGCCCGCTTCAAGGTCAGACCCTGAGGCAGCTTGACGAGTTAGGACGCCTTGACCCGCGCCTTCTCGGCGTAGCCGCCCCATTGCATCTCGCCGACGCGCCAGCCGGTCAGGATCACCGGATCGCCCGGCTTGACCTCGGGCGAGTCCGATTGCGCGACCGTGCCGGCGAAATCGACCCCCGGCACATGCGGATATTTGCGCACCAGCCGGCCGATGCCTTTGAGGATCATCCCGTCCTTATAGTTGAGGGTCGAATAGGCCACATCGACCGTGACCTCTCCGGCGGGCAAGGCGCTTTCGGACAAGCTCGTGATCCGCGCGGCGACTTTACCGTCGGTTTCTTCGAGAAGCAGGGCTTTGAAATCGGCCATCACCGCAACCTTTCAAGAATGCTGACGTAATTCGCGACCGCTGCGCCGCCCATATTGAAGACGGCGGCGATCTCGGGGTCCTTCACCTGGATGCCGCCGGCGGTGCCGGTCAGCTGCATCGCCTGGAGCACATGCATCGAGACGCCGGTGGCGCCGATCGGATGGCCCTTGGCCTTCAACCCGCCCGAAGGGTTGACCGGCAGCGCGCCATCTTTCGCGACTATGCCGTCGCGGATGACGCGCGCGCCCTGGCCCTGCGGCGCCAGCCCCATCGCCTCATAGATCATGAGCTCGGCGATGGTGAAGCAGTCATGCACCTCGGCGCAGGAAATATCCGAGAGCGCAAGGCCGGCGCGGTCGAGGGCGTGCTTCCAGGCCAGCGCCGGACCTTCGTAAGCCAGGATGTCGCGCTTGCTCATCGGCAGATAATCGTTGACCTGCTCCGCGGCGCGGAAGACGACCGCCTTTCTGGCGCCCAGCGCGGTATCGAGATCGGCCTGGACCAGCGCCGCGGCGCCGTCCGAGACCAGCGAACAATCGGTGCGCCGCAGCGGCCCGGCCACCAGCGGGTTCTTCTCCGACACGGTGCGACAGAATTCGTAGCCGAGATGCTTTTGCATCTGCGCCAGCGGGTTGACCGCGCCGTTCTTGTGATTCTTGGCCGCGATCAGAGCGAGCGCGTCGGACTGGTCGCCATAGCGCTGGAAATAGGCCTGCGCGATGCGGCCGAAGACGCCGGCGAAGCCGCCCTCGATCTCGCCCTCCTCCTTGAGATAGGCGGCCCGGATGAGGAGATCGCCGACCTGCGGCCCCGTCACCTCGGTCATCTTCTCGACGCCGATCGCGAGAACGATGCGGGCGCGGCGCGCGGCGATCGCGTTCAAGCCCTGATGGATCGCGGCCGAGCCCGTGGCGCAGGCGTTCTCGACCCGCGTCGCCGGTTTGAAGCGCAGCGCCGGGTCGATCTGGAGCGCCAGCGAGGACGGAAACTCCTGGCGCACGAAGCCGCCATTGAAGGTGCCGATGAAGATCTCGTCGATATCGGCGGGAGCGAGGCCTGCATCGGCGATCGCCGCGGCAGCGACCGGCACGATCAGCGCCTCGATATCCTCCCCCTCATGCTTGCCGAAGCGCGAATGGGCCCAGCCGATCATGCAGGCGGCCATGGTGGCTCCTTCGAGAGATGCACCTTTTAGTTTATATTGGCGGCCGCAAAGCCGGCGACGAGATACTGGGGAAACAAAGCCGGATCCGTTGGGGGAAAGATCATGAGACGACTGTTGCTCGGCGGGCTGTTGCTGTTGCTCGCCGGTTGTACGACGACGCCGACCCCGAAAGTAGCGCTAAGCCCTGCCGATCTCGACCCTCGTCAAGGCATTGTCATTTACGGCCTTTCCGTCAACGGCGGGCAACCGACCATTCTCGGCGTCTATCCCGGCGTCTGGGGCTATTGGATCGCCTACGATCCCGCCACCGGCAAGCGCATCGGCAAGGACAGCTGGGAGATGAACACAGGGAGCGGCATCTTCATGGCTGACGACATGGAGCACGGCGCTACCGGCTATCGCTTCTTCAAGCTGCCGCCGGGCGACTATGCGATCGGCTTCATGCGCGACATAACGAACAAGGTCGCGGTGAACTACATGCTCGTCGCCGGCACGCTGAGCCAGCTTTATAACCAATATTCGACCGGCGCCCGCGCCGATATTGGCGACCCGACGCTCAAGCCCGACGCGCGGGTGCTTCCGTCCACACCGCACTTTCATGTCGGCGCCGGCGAGATCGTCTATATCGGCGACCTCCATTTCGATGTCGGCGACCGCTTCGGGCTGCGTTGGTCGCTCGGCCAAAACGAAGCTGCGGCGCGCGCCTTCGCGGCGACGGCCGGCGCCGACACGGCGGCGCGGATGATCTCGCGTCCGATCACGCATGTTGACGGCACGCCGATCGGCAAGCCCGATGTCATCGCCCCGATGGCCAGCCTATCGGCGAACCGCGGCGCGACAGGGCCGGCGGCGACAACGCCGACGTTGAGCAGCGCCGATGCGGCCGCCGCCGGTGCCGCAGTCAGCGCCTTTGGCCTCGTCGGCACCTGGTCGCCCGATTGCTCGAAGGATGTTTCCGAAGGAGCCAGCCGCGTCACCTTCACGGTGCCGGCAAGCGGCGCGCCGACCATCGTTTCGGACAACCGGATCATCCGTATGCACTTCACCATTCTCGGCGCGAAGCGCATCGGTGACAACCAGCTCCATCTGGTGATCGATACGACCCACATCGATGTCGCCGCCAACGTCGTCAAGACCGATGCAACTGCCGGCCAGGAGTTGGACCAGCTGATCGAGAAGACCGGCGACCGATATCGGGTGACACAGTCGCAACGCGTCGGCGGCGATGTCCTGATCAAGGATGGAATGCTGATACAGGCAAGGCCGCCGATTCCCTCGCCACTGATGGCGCGATGCACCGCACCGTGATGCACATGATCGGCCGATGCGCCCGAGGGGAAAGATCGTAAGAGGATCGGGTGTCGGCGCGCCGATGCTCCTTGCCGTCACCCACACCGCAGGCGCGCTGCCGGGCGGCAACGGCACCGGTGCTGCAAAAATGCTCCCGAGCCAGCCTGACCGTGTCATCCTGGCTTCGGGCGGCCCGCATCGCGCGGTATAGTCGGCCGCATGAGTGCGATATCGCGTGGATGGCGGAACCAGGCTTGCCAAAGAGGCACAGAGGCCCGGCGCAGTTTCTCCCGCACGGGAACCGCGCAGCCCTCTTCGCCGTCGTGATCTCCGGGTCTCAGCGGTGCATCTTTCCTACGTGAGGACCTAGCGTGCCCGACACCATTACCCTGCGCCGCCCCGACGATTTTCACGTTCATCTGCGCGACGGCGCGATGCTCGACGCGGTGCTGCCCTTCACCGCGCGGCAATTCGCCCGCGCCATCGTCATGCCCAATCTCGTGCCGCCGGTGACGACGATCGAAGCGGCGCAAGCCTACCGCGCGCGGATCATGGCCGCGTTACCCAAGGGCGCGTCGTTCACGCCGCTGATGACGTGCTATCTGACCGACGATGCCGATGCCGACACGATCGAGCGCGGCTTTCGTGAGAAGGTCTTCACCGCGGTGAAGCTCTATCCCGCCAACGCCACCACCAACTCGGC
>JBJKPV010000249.1:0-5368 GCA_046706015.1 Allostellaceae bacterium
GCCGGCATAGACGCGCAGATGGCTCATAATGCGCCGGCCCAGCGGGCCGCGCGGCACCATGCGCTCGACCGCCTTCTCGATCACGCGCTCGGGATGCTTGCCGGCGAGGATCGCACCCTTGCTGCGCCCCTTGATGCCGCCCGGATAGCCCGTGTGCCAGTGAAAGAGACTGTCCAGACGCTTCCTGCCGGTGAGCGCGACCTTCTCGGCGTTGACCACGACGACGTGATCGCCGCAATCCATGTTGGGCGTGTAGGTCGTCTTGTGCTTGCCGCGCAGGTGGTCGGCGAGGATGGCCGCGAGCCGGCCGAGCACCAACCCGTCGGCGTCGACGAGCACCCATTTCTTCTCGATATCGGACGGCTTGGCGGTATAGGTCTTCATGCGGAGCCCTTTCAGCGGGCGCGCAGTATGCCACGCATCGGGCACCAGTCAAGCGGTGAACTTCAATAAATATCAAAAGCTTGTCCATAGAGGTAATATAATACCTCAATGAAGCTGCCGATGCCATGGCGACGACCCGGCGGCGGCGCGGCCGCGCGCAAGCGGAAATCGCGATTGCCCCTTAGCCGGCGAGCCGTCATAACCGGGCGGCATTCATGACAACTCCCCGCGCGAACCCACTCTCGACGAAATTTGCATGACGTTACGCGTGACGGTCATCCTGATCGGCCTCGCCGCCTTCTGCGCGACCTTCCTCGGCGGGCTGTTCGCGCTGCGGCTTAAGGACCGGCTGCATCTCATCCTGGGCTTCAGCGCCGGCGCGGTGATCGGCGTGGCATTTTTCGATCTCTTGCCCGAAGCGCTCCAGCTCGGCGCGCGCTACGCCCCGGCCTCCCTCGCCGGCACCGTCGCGGTCGGCTTTCTCACCTATCTGCTGCTCGACCGGCTCCTGTTGCTGCATCCGCACGCCGCCTCGAACGGCAGCGCCGCGCGCGGCCATGTCGGCGCGGCCAGCCTCTCGCTGCACAGTTTTCTCGACGGCGTCGGCATCGGTCTCGCCGTCAAGGTCTCGCCCAGCGTCGGCGCGATCGTCGCCGTCGCGGTGCTGACGCATGATTTCTCCGACGGAATCAACACGGTCAATCTCGTCTTGAAGAACAAGGGCCCGGATCGGCGCGCCTTCTCCTGGCTCCTGGTCGATGCCTTCGCGCCCGTCGCGGGCATCGTCGCCACGCTCTTCGTCACCGTACCCGCGGCCGAGCTCGGGCTGCTGCTTGCCCTCTTTGCCGGATTCTTTCTCTATATTGGCGCGAGCGATCTCATCCCCGAAAGCTATCACGCGCATCCCGTGCGCTGGACCACGGTCATGACTCTGATCGGCGCCGGCACGCTCTACGTCATCGTCCAGCTCGCGCAACTTTAGCGCGCGAGCGCCGCGCGCCCGACCCCTGCGAGCGCGGCGAGCAGCGCGAGGCCGCAGACGATCGCGGCGCCGGTCGGCAGATCGAGAAACGCCGAGGCGAGCAGGCCCAACACATAGCCCGCGAGGCCCAAGGCATAGCCGAAGGCAAGCGGGCGCTTGGCGTTCCAGGAGCGCGCCGTCAGCGCCGGAATGATGAGCGAGGCGAAGACCAGGAACACGCCGACGAGCTGCACCGAGGCCGTCACCGTCACCGCGAAAAGCGCGTAGAAGAGAACGCGAAAGCGCGACAGATCGACGAAAAAGGTGACCGCTACGACCAGCGCGTAAAGGATCGCCACCGGCACGAGATCGCTCGGCACGACCCAGAGAATCTGGCCGACGAGCAAATCCTTCAGATGCTCGGCGCCATGCGGGTTGTAGCTCAAGAGCAGGATCTCGGCGCTGGCCGCGACCACGAAGACGACGCCGATCACCGCTTCCTGAAGCTGGGCGAGATGCTTCTCCGTCCAGATCAGGAAACCGGCACTGACCAGCGCCGCGCCGACGGCGCTCGCCTGCACCGACCAGCCGGTCGGCTCCCAGCCCGCGAAATCGGCGACGACGACGCCGAGCCCCGCCACCTGCGCGATCGCGAGATCGATGAAGACGATGCCGCGATCGAGCACGAGCTTGCCCAGCGGCACATGGGTCGCGAGCACGAGCAAGCCGGTAAGGAAAGCCGGCCAGAGAATGTCGAGACTGTGATCAGCCACGTTTGCCTCCCACGGCCGCCAGAAGCCGCTTCACCGTGTCGTCATAAAGTCCGATGAGATCCTTGGCGCCGTCCGTGCCGCCGACCGTGAAAGGCAGCATGACCGCGGGCAGGTGACTCTTCTCGGCGACGAATTGCGAGGGCTTCGGATCCTCGTAGGCCGCATAGACGATCATGCGCGCCTTGAGCGCGGGGATACGATCGAGCAGTTCGGCGATATAGGCCGAGCCCGGCGGCACGCCCGGCTTGGGCTCGATATTGGCGGCCTCGGTCATGCCCAGCCAATTGGCGAGATAGATCCAGCTCTTGTGATAGGAGACGAATTTGACGCCTTTGAGCGGCGCGGCTTCGACGGCAAGGCGCTGCATCGCTGCGGCGAGGCTGGCATCGAATTGCTGCTCGCGCTGCGCATAGCCTGCCGCATCCGCCGGGTCGGTCGCGGCTAGGCGGTTGGCCAGCCCCGCCGCGACGATACGCATATTGCGCGGATCGGTCTGGATATGCGGGTTGCCGGCGGGATGCACATCGCCTTCGGCGCGATCGATGCGTTCGGGCTTTTCCAAGAGCGTTACCTGCTGCGCCGCCTCGAAATAGCCGGGTTGGCCCGGCTGCACCTTGGCGTTGGAGGATTGTCGCAGCAGCACCGGCATCCAGCCGATCTCGAGCTCGGCGCCGGTGCAGACCGCGATATCGGCGTTGCGCAACCGGGCGATGAGCGCGGGCCGCGCTTGGATCTGATGCGGATCCTGAAGCGCGGTGGTCGCGGTGTAGACATCGACGTCACCGCCGCCGATCGCCGCGGCGAGCGCGCCCCATTCGGGCTCGCAGGCGAAGACCTTGAGCGCGGCGTGGGCTGGCGAGGCCGCGACGACAAACGCGGCGAAAGCGGAAAGAAGAACGATGGTTCGGCGCATGATCGACCCTCTCAATATTGATGGGCGCCATGGGCGCCGAGGCTGACCGTGTATTGCAGGATGAATTGGTTGTCGGGCTCGGGACGCGATTCGTCGCGATTGTATTGCAGCCGGAAGCGGCCGAACTCGCTGGTCGAATAGTCGACCATGGCGCTGTAACGCCGCGGCGTGACGCCGGCGGAATCGAGCGTCGTGCCGGCGAAGGCCGGCCCGAGCGACGGCGCGTTGACCTGATCGTAGCGCACACCCACGCGCCAGAACGGCATGAACTGATAGACGCCCTGGACATAGAACCCGGTCTGCCAGCCGCTGGCGAAATTCTTCGTGGTCGAGACGCCGGCGGCGCCGGGGAAATCGAGGGCGGCGAAATCGCCCTCCTCCTTGCGCAGGAACACCTCGCTCTGCAGCTTCACGTAACGCAGCGCGAAATTGCCATTCGGCGCCCATTTATAGACGCCGTCGAGGATGAAGGTGTGATCGGTGCCGGTGAAGATGTCGGAGCCCGCGCTGCCGCCGACCGGATCGGTCGCGCGGTCCTTCGATCGCGTGCCGAGATAGGAGAGCCCGACGCTGTAGCTGCCGTCGGTGCCGATATCGTTGCCGGTATGAACGAAAGCGCTCCAGGCGCCGATCCCGTCATTGTGATTGCTCGAGAGCGCCTCGCTGACGCTGTTCGCGGGGAAGGACGCGCCGCGCAGCACCTCGCCGCCGAATTCGAGAAATTGATCGGTCGGCGCGAGCCAGCGCAGTTGCAGCCCGTCATCGCCATATTGCCCGTTGAGGAAGGCGAGATAGGGCAAGGGCGCGTCGGCGAAATCCCAGGTATGGGCGTGCTGCTCGTTGAGATAGCCGATCCCCGAGAAGAAGCGTCCGAATTTGGCTGTGAAGCCCCAGGGTAGCGACGAGGGCTGCGCGAAGGCTTCCTCGATGCTGACGCTGTTGTCGTTCTCGAAGGCGACGGTCAGATTGGCGAAGAGCGCCTGGTCGACGTTCGCCTGAAGATTGATCTCGCTCTCGCCGATGCTCGGGCCGCGCGGCGGCGGCTTTGCCTGATCGCCCAGCGCAAAGCCGGGCAGACGCCAAGTCTTGGGATTGTGGCTCGAGGCCATTGCCTTGCCGTCGAGGACGACGCCGATCGCCGGATTGAAGGCGTTGGCGGCGGAAGGTGCGTTATTGGCCGGCGCCGGTGCGGCGGGCTGCGGCGCGGGCGCGGCTTGCGCGCTCGCCAGCGCGTGCTGCGCCTCTTTGGCCGTGGCGGTCGCCGTGGCGGCCTTCGTCTCCGCATCCTCGACGCGCTTTTCCATCGTGCGCATCTTCTGATCGTAATCGTGCTGCAGTTTCGCCAGTTCGGCCTGGTATTGGCGCTGCATCGGCTGCATCGCCTGGGGGATGCTGGTGAGATCGTCGGCCTTGGCCGTTTGCGGCCATAGCAGAGGCAAGAGAACAACCGAGCCGCGCGCAGCCTGGCGCAGCCCGAAGGACATACGTGAACGCATGGTTTGCTCCATCGACTGAAGATCGCGACTGCTGCGTGCCGCGGAGGCACGAAGCCGGTTAGCGGGGCGACTTCAGACGACAGGCGGCGCGCGGGCGATGAAAAGGAGACGACGTGGCGCGGCGAGCCAAAGCCTCTCGACGCTCCGCGCCACGGGCAGCGCGGCGCTCGACGGCGCCGGCAGCGCCATCGCCGCCGGAACGGGCGCGTTGGCGAGAAGATAAGCCGAAGTACAAATCGGGCAGATTCCGTCGGACGGCATCGCCGGCAGCGGATCATCGGACGAGCCGCCATCGGCATGGACGGCCGCCGCGCCGCTTCCCGTCAGAAGAAACCGGTAGTCCTCGGGGTGGACATGGCCGAAGGCGACGACGAACTGGACCAGCAGCGCGAAGAGCGCCAGCAACGGCATCGACCGATGGAAATTTGCGCGCGCGATGGCGCTGCCCCCCGACATTGCTGTCACGATAAGGGCAAGGCCGTTCCTTCGACAAGCGCGACGCGGCGCATGGCTGCCGCGCGATCCCGCGCCCATTCCCCGCACCTTCGCGCGATGCTAAGGAGGGCACGACAAGGAGGACGCGCCGATGAGTGGTGAACCCCTGGTGCTCCGCCGCGACGAGGACGGCATCGCCTGGCTGACGCTCAACCGGCCGGGCGCGCGCAACGCCCTGTCGGTGGGGCTGATGAGCGAACTCGAAGCGGCGCTCGACCGGATCGCTTCCGACCCCGCCGCCCGCGTCGTGATCATCGCCGGCGCCGGACCCGCTTTTTGCGCCGGCCATGATCTACGCGAGCTGCGCGCCAATCCCGGGCGCCAACATTACGAAGCGGTGTTCGGC
>JBJKPV010000250.1:0-3788 GCA_046706015.1 Allostellaceae bacterium
CAATTTCGGGGCGCCTTTGCCGGTATAGACCGCCTCGAATTGGCGCAGATTGGTGACCAGCGCGACATCGGCGCGCAGATCGCCGCTTTGCGGGCCGACCGCCGCGAGGCGATGCGCGTTGTCGAGCGAGGCGACCAGCAAGGCTTGAACCATGGCCGAAAGATGGTCGGTCCAGGCCGCGTCGGCGAAATAATCGAGCGTCGTCGGACTCCGCGTCAGCGCGACGCGCGTCGTATCGAGCGCTGCTTGGGCCAGCGGCGGATCGACCACCAGCTGGACCGGCACCAGAGGACCCGGCGCGGTGAATTGGGTGGCCGGGTTGAGCCGATAGAGCGGCGGCGGCGGAGCGGGCTGCGGCAGCAGGCTGCTGCAGGCGGCGAGCGCCAGCGCGCCGAGCAGGACGAGGCGGCGCATGATCCGGCTCATTGCGGGCGATATCCTTGGCGGCGATCGCCATAGA
This sequence comes from Allostellaceae bacterium, assembly GCA_046706015.1. Lineage (GTDB taxonomy): Bacteria > Pseudomonadota > Alphaproteobacteria > ATCC43930 > CGMCC-115725 > CAIKMD01. Next base: position 461 of record JBJKPV010000250.1, read on the forward strand.
TAAGCCGCGACGGATCGCGCTCGATCGAGTCGACCGTCCGCGTCATCGTCGCGACCAGGGCATGGGTATCGGCCAGGAGCTGCTGCAGCTGATCGAGTCCGTTGCGCGTGAATTCGCGCAGCGGAGCGCGATTCTCCTGCACCAGACCGCGGAAATCGTCGACCGCGCCGCTCGCCTTGCCTGCGACCGCGTCGACCTTGGTCGCCGCCGCGTTGATGCTGTCGATGGCGCCCTTCAGGTCGTCCATATCGGCGGCGCCGCCGGCGATGAGGCGGTCGAGATCGGCGCTACGCGTGGCCGCGACGGCGGTAACGCGGTTAAGATTGTCGAGCACTTGGGCGAGGCTCGCGCGGTTCTTGTCATCAACGGTTGCGGCCAAGCGGTCGGTCAGATCGGTAAGCTTCGCAAGAAGCGTCGGGATCGAGGCGACGACCTGCTGCATATCGGATTCGCGCGACCAGATCACGGGATATCGTTCCGTCTCGGTGATGCGGACCGGCGGGGCCGATTTGCTGCCCGGCGTGATCTCGACGGCGGCGCCGCCGGTCAGCGCGGTCATCTCGATCGAGGCGACCGAATCCGACCGGATCGGCGCGTCGGCGCGCACCTCGATGGTCACGCGCACCCGCGACGGGTCGCGTGGATCGAGCGCGACATCGATCACGCGGCCTTCCTGGACGCCGCTGATGCGCACGGGCGAGCCTCTGACGAGTCCGGTCATCACGCTGGCAAAGTAGATGTCGTAGCGCGCCGTGTCCTCCCGAAACTGCGCGTGGGTGAGCCACAACACGGCGACCAGCAGGCTCGCGGCGAGGACCACGACGAAAGCCCCGACCGCCACGTAAGCTGCGCGCGTTTCCATCGCTAGTCTCCGTTTCCAACGCCGGGATGAGATTGCGCGGCACGGCCGCGCGGGCCACTGAAATAGCGCTTAATCCACGGATCGGTCTCTTTGAGCATGTCGTCCAGGGTCCCGATCTTGAGACCTCCGTCGATCAACACCGCGATGCGGTCGGCGAGCGCGACCAAGCTGTCGAGATCATGCGTCACCATCAGCACGCCGAGCCCCAGGCTCTTTTGCAGGTCGCCGAGCAGGAGATCGAATTCCGAGGCCGCGATCGGATCGAGCCCGGCGGTCGGCTCGTCGAGAAAGAGGAGATCGGGATCGAGCGCCAGGGCGCGGGCGAGGCCGGCGCGCTTGCGCATGCCACCCGAGAGCTCGGACGGATATTTCGCGGCGGTGTCGGGCGGCAAGCCGACCAGCGCAATCTTGAGCGCGGCGATCTCTTGCAAGAGCGGCTTCGAGAGTTCGAGGCGCTCCTTCAACGGCACCTCGATGTTCTCAGCCACGGTGAGCGAGCTGAACAGCGCGCCGTCCTGAAAGAGCACGCCCCAGCGCGCCTCGATGGCGCGGAATTCGGCCGCATCGAGTGTATGGAGATCGCGACCGAAAGCCTCGATCGTGCCGGCGACGGGCCGGATGAGCCCAAGAATGGCACGCAACAGCACGGATTTTCCCGAACCGGAGGCGCCGACGACCGCCACGACCTCGCCGCGCCGGACGTCGAGATCGACGTCGTGATGCAGGATCCTGCCGCCGATGCGCGTCCTAAGTCCGCGCACGCGCAGGATCGGCGCTTCAGATATGGAGCTGGGCGAAGAGGATGGAGAAGGCGGCATCGATGATGATCACCAGGAAGATCGATTCGACCACGGAGAGGGTCGTGAGGCGGCCGACGCTTTCGGCGCTGCGCTTGACGCGCAAGCCTTCGCGGCATCCGACAAGTGCGATGCAAAAGGCGAAAAACGGCGCTTTCAAGATGCCAAGCCAGAAGCTCCACCCCGTGATCGCCCCCCTCAGCTGCTGCATGAAGAGAGGGAGCGGAATGCCGAGCGCCGTGCTGCAGATGAACGCGCCGCCCACCATCCCCATCACGTTGGCATAGAAAGTGAGCAGCGGCAACGTTACCGCGAGCGCGGCCATCCGCGGCAGCACGAGCACCTCGATCGGATCGATGCCGAGAGTGGTCATGGCGTCGATCTCCTCGTTCACCTGCATCGTGCCGATCTCGGCCGTAAAGGCGCTGCCGGAGCGCCCGGCGACGATGATCGCCGTCAGCAGCACGCCGAGCTCACGCGTGAAGGCGAGGCCAAGCAGGTTGACGGTAAAGATCTCGGCGCCGTAATAGCGCAGCTGGTCAGCGCCCTGATAGGCGAAGACGATTCCGACGAGGAAGGACAGCATGCCGACGATCGGCAGCGCTGCCGTGCCGGTGCGCTGCATATGACTGACGAAGGCGATGAAGCGGATTCGATCGGGACGGCGCAGAGCAGCGAGCGCCGTGATAGCGACGACGCCGAAGAAGCTTAAAGCGCTCGCGAGCTCCTCGAGCGCGCGCATCGTCCATTGCCCGATGGCAGCGAGCGCGTCCAGCGGATTGAGCGGCCAGCCCCGCGCGGGCCTGGCCGTGTCGGCCGCGTATTTCTCGGCCTGGCGCAACAGCGGCTCGAAGCGCGGCGCGAGATTTTCGATCGACGCCTCGGCCCCGGGTCGGCTGTGAGCCGCCCTCAAACGTAGGATCAGCCACGCTCCGACCGTGTCGAGCGCCTCGATCTTGGCGCAATCGATGCGCACGCGGCGCGGCAGTGTCGACCCTTCGGTTCCGCGCTCGAGCGCGGCCAGGCTGACGTCGAGCGCCGCCGCGCCCGAGACGAGCCAGCGGCCGCCCGCCAACAGGGCGAGTTCCCCCTGGTCGCGCTTTGCCTCGATCCAACCCTCTTCGGCCATCCCGCGCGGTTCTTTCCCGATCGAAACCCAGCCTGACGAATTGATCTTCCTTGGGCGAAAGTGTTGGATAGATTAGCGGTTCTCGCGAGAGCGCGACATATGGAGTGGGCGGTGGATCTGAAGCAGCATGTACGCGGTATTCCCGATTTCCCGAAACCCGGGATCCTGTTCTACGACATTTCGACTCTGCTGCGCGATCCGGGGGCTTGGAAGGAAACCGTGCGCCTTCTCGTGGCGGCGATCGAGCCCTTGAAGCCCGATCTCCTCGCCGGCATCGAGTCCCGCGGCTTCCTGATCGCGGCGCCGGTCGCCTATGCGCTCAATTGCGGCTTCGTCATGATCCGCAAGAAGGGCAAGCTGCCCGGCCCCACCATCCCTCATACCTACGACCTCGAATACGGCAACGACACGGTCGAGATCCAATCGGACGCGATCACCGCGGGGCAATGGGTGGTCCTGCTCGACGACCTGCTGGCAACCGGCGGCACCATGGCCGCAGCGGTGAGGCTCTGCCGCATGGTCGGCGGCAACGTGATCGCC
>JBJKPV010000251.1:0-4331 GCA_046706015.1 Allostellaceae bacterium
TGAGCGATTGGCAGAACGTGATCATGGTCAACATGATCGGCAAGCGCTTCTACGACGAGACCGGCAAGCAATTCACCGCCAACAACTACAACTCGATCCGGCCTTATGTGTATGGCCACTGGCTCAATGCGCAGAACATCAAATACGCGCCCAATAATTGGCTCAACGCGGCGATGGCCGGGATTGGCGACGCGCATAATGGCGGCGGGCCGATCTGGGCGATTTTCGATGCGGACGCGGCCAAGCGCGAGAAATGGGAACCGAAGCCGCCCTACGTCGATGTCGATGCGGGATTCTTCTTCGAGGCCGCGACGATCGAGGAGCTGGCGCAGAAGATCAGGATGAAGCATCAGCGCGTGACGATGCCGCCCGAGAATCTGGCCGGCACGGTCGCGCTCTATAACAACTTCGTCTTCGACGGCGTCGATTCCGATTTCGGCAAGCCGGCGCCGCGCTACAAAATCGAGAAGCCGCCTTTCTACGCCGCCTGGGCGACGCCGGTGATCCACGACACGCGCGCCGGCCTCAGGATCAACGCCAAGGGCCAGGTGATGGACATGAGGGGCGCGGTCATCCCCGGGCTTTATTGCGGCGGCGAGAGCGCCGGCGGCTTCTCGATGCATGGGCTGGCGCGCGCGACCTGCCAAGGCATCATCGCCGGCACCTTCGCCGCGGGCGAAGAGGCGCGCTGAAAAGGCGGATATAAGCGCGAGCGCGTTGCCCATGGCGCGAGGGAAGGGCGCGAAGAGTGCTCGAAAAGTGGCGCTTAAGACGGCGAAGCCGTCGGCGACCGCCAAATTCTTCACCCGTCTCGGCGCGCGCGGCTGGCGACAGAGCGGCTACGACACCTTCGCCTATTCCTCGACCTTCTTCCGCCGCTGGCTCGCGTCGCAGCTCGGCGCGAAGGCCGAGACGATGCTCTCGATCGGCTGCGGCAGCGGCGAGCTGGAGCGGCATCTCGCCGAATTGGGCCATGAGGTTGTGGGGCTCGACGTCGCCCACAGCCTGTTGAAACGCGCCCAACGCAAGGGGCTCGATCGCCTGGTCCAGGCCGACGCGACCCGCCTGCCGTTTGCCGCCGCGCAATTCGACCGCGCCCTGATCCTGGAGACGATCGGTTATTTCGATCTGAAGCCGGTCTTCGCCGAAGCGCGGCGCGTGCTGAAGCGGCGCGGGCAATTGGTGATCACGAGCTACGGCCCGCGCGCCAGTGTGCATGGTCTCTATCGCCAGTGGTCGACGGACGAGATCGAAGCCGGCCTGCGCGCCGCCGGGTTTCGCCTCGTACTGCGTCGCTTTCTCGATGTGAAGCGGCAACGCATCGATGACGCGCCGTCGCCCGAGGGGGCGAATCTGTTCTATCTCGTGGCGGCGCCGGCCCATCGACGGGTCGCGGCGCGGGCTAGACCATGATCGCATGAAACGGGATCAGCTCCGATTCCGTTTCATGCGTGAATCATGGTCTAAGTTTTTGAATCGAGAGCACGATTCACGTATCGGAAAGAAGCGGCCTGCTTCTTTCCGATACGATCGTGCTCTAGGCCGCGGACGGCGCGCCAAAACCGCCGATCCTCTTTGCGCACCGCGAAAGCGTGATAGATTTGTCGCGGTGAGGTAGCAAAGTCGCGTGGTGCTGAGATGCGCGGTGTCGGCAAGTTGGTTCGAGGCGCGCAGGCGGCGGCGCTGCTGCTCGTGGCGCTCGCGGCGGCCGCCAGCCTCGATGCGCCCGCGCCGCGCGCCGCCTTGCCGCCTACCTATCGATGGGGCTTCATCAACAAATCCGGCGCTTTCGTGATCGCGCCGCAATTCGCCTGGGCCGGCGAATTCGGCCAAGGGTTGGCGCCGTTCAGGGATGCCGGCACCGGCCTCTACGGCTTCATCGACAATACCGGAAAAGAGGTCGTGCCTGCGCGTTTCCTCGGCGCGAAAGACGGGTTTCGCGAGGGGCGGGCGGCGGTCGAGACCGCGCCGGGAAAATGGCAATTCGCCGATCGCACCGGCGGTCTCTATGGCCCGGCATCGCGCTACGACGATGCGCTTTCCTTTCACCAGGGTTTCGCGGCGGTGCGGGTCGGCGAGACATGGGGCTATGTCGAAGTGTCGGGGCTTGTCACGATCCCGCTCAGCAAGGAACATTTCGGCGACGATTTCGCGAGCGGGCTCGCGCCTGTTCGCGACGGCAACAAGATCGGCTTCATGGACCAGCACGGAAAGACGGTGATCCCGGCGCAATTCGACGCCGCCTTCGGCTTCTCCGAGGGGCTGGCACAGGTCGAACTCGATGGCAAATGGGGCTATATCGATACCAACGGCAAGACGGTCATTCCGCCGCGCTACGCCTTCTCCGCGCCGTTTCACGACGGCATCGCGCGGGTCGCCGAGAGCGCGACGGCCGGATGGGGCTATATCGACAAGACCGGGCGGGCCATCACGCCGATGCGCTATCCCGACGCCAAGGATTTCCATGACGGGCTGGCCCAGGTGGCGCTGCGCCAGGACGGCGCGCTGCGCTGGGGCTTCATCGACGGGTCGGGCACGGTGGTGATCCCGACGCGCTTTTCCTCTTCGCGCGCATTCTCGGACGGCTTGGCGAGCGCCGATGGCCATTTCATCGATCGCACCGGCGCGGTCGCCATCGCCAAGCGTTTCGCCGATACCGGCCTTTTCAGCGAAGGCCTAGCGCCCGTCGCTGAGATCGCTCCACGCCCCGCGCCGTGAGGCCTTGACGCGACGCCCGCTTACTTCCCTTCGCGACAGCGCGGCGCGATCTCGTCCTTGTCGAACTCGCTGACGATCAGCCGGTCGTGCTCGATCACGATCGGCATGCCCGGCCCGGGCGCGGCGTCCATCGACCATTTCATATAGAGCTTGCCGCCCTTGATGGCGTAGGTCCCGTGCCGGTCCTCGCCGGTCTTCAGGTCGTGATTGAGAAAAGTGTGGTCGGGATCGAAACGGTTGGTCGCGAGCTTGCAGGTTCCGTCTTGCGCGTCCCAGGTGCCGATGATGGCTTTTTCGAGCGCGGCGTCGCTCACCTGAGCGGAAGCGGTTTCGCTGGCAAGCGCCGCTAGGATCGCGGCGAGCGCGACGCCGCGCGCAAGAAGATGGCGTGGGGCAGGAGGATCGTTTCTCGTTGGCATTGGTTTCCCTCGTCCGAGATCAGACTTCGCGCCACCGCCGTCTCGGCGTCATGAGCGTCACCAACAGGCGCGGCCGGCAAAGCGTTCAGCACGATACCAGCCGGGAAAGCGCGTGATCTTGACGACGACGCACGGGTCGCCCGGACATTTCAGCCCTTCGCTCGGAGAGCTAAAATATCTCACGCCCTCCCCGCAGCAAAAGCCTGACAAGGCCGTGCTGCAGCTCCGGCCCGATGCTGGCTGGCTCGACGGTTGAGGCGCGGCCTGGTGCAGCGCCCGGATCCGCGCATCCTCGGCCTCGACCGGATAGGTATATTGGCCGACGGGATAGGCGCGGCCGTCGAGCGCGCCGATCAGGAAGGTCGCGGTGCGATCGTCCGGCGCATGCAGCAGCCAGCCGGGCAATTGCGGTCCGCCTTTGCCCTGCCAGACGCTCAAGCTAGCATTGTCGATCGCGCCGCTCATGCCGGCGCGATGCGCGGCATCGACCGCGGCGGCGAGGTCGATGAAATTCGCCGGCAGCGGCAGGGTCTTGGTGGCGGCGTCGAGCTTGCCGCCGATCCCGCCATCCTGCGCGCTGACGAGCGAGAGCGTCTGGTGCGCGGAAGGCGAGACAAAGAGAAAGCTGGTCGTGTAATAGCCGGGATGGTCGAGGCGGCTCACCTGCGCGTAGGTGAGCGCGGCGTCGCCGTGCCAGGCGCGCGCTTCGCCCAGCGCACGCTGATAAAGTTGGCGGAAGGCGGGCAGGGGTGCTGCTGCGGCCGTGTTCGCGCTCGGCATGGCGCAGCGATAGCCGTAGCTGTTGACGATCTGGATCATCGTTTTCGACGCGACATGGCCTTGCGTCGCCGCGGCCTGGAACTCTTTGCACGCATCGGCGTAGTCGCGCTTTTGGAACGCCGCGAAGCCGGCGCGATATTGCGCGTCGGGATCGCCGCTCTGCGCGAGCACGGCGGGCGCGGCCAGCATCTCGGCCAGGATCAGCGCGGTGGCGAGGCTCAACCCGCGCCAGAATTTTGGCGACGACATCATCGATCGATTTCCCCCTCCGGCCAATTCATGGCGCCTCGTCACCGCGGCGGCTCGGGCGCGGGACAGGTATAGGTCGTGCCCGGCAGGGCGCCGAAGTGACGCTGCAGACAGGACTCGTAAGCCGCCGCGGCCTGGGCCCAAGCGCGGTAGTAATTCATGCGG
>JBJKPV010000252.1:0-7992 GCA_046706015.1 Allostellaceae bacterium
CCGCGGCGGTCTCCAAAACGGCGCTCGGCGAGAACGACGCCGCGCGTTGTGCGAGATCCGCGGCGTAGGGCTCGAAGATCAACGGCACCATATGGCGGTCGTAGTTTTCCGGAATCGAGCCGGCGAACAGCTTGTCCGTTTCCAACATTTTTGTCGCCCGCGCATTCGCTTTATTTATGGCGCGCGAGCCTAGCATTTATTTGTCCGCTTTGGGACGTTTTCCGCCGAGGCGCCCGGCAGCGGATGCGGCCGCGCCGGCTCGAGCGCCGCGAAAGCGGAAGTTAGATCCGGCTAGGTGATTGAAGCGCCCAGACCGGAGCCGCGCGGTCTTCCAATCGGTGAATGACGCCCTTCTCGATCGACGCCATGTCGCGCCGGCCTCACCCCGGCAACAGCACGCAGGCGCCGGTGGTGGCGCGCGATTCGAGATCGCGATGCGCTTGCGCCGCGTCTTTCAGCGCATAGCGCTGGCCGATCAGCGGCTTCACGCCCTGGCGCACCGCCTCGAAGAGATCGGCGGCGGAATCGAGCAGCGCTTGCCGCGTCGGGTTGTAGTTGAAGAGATTGGTCTTGGTCGCCCAGAGCGAGCCCTTGTCGTGCAGCATCATCGGATCGATCGGCGGGGTCGGGCCCGAGGCGTTGCCGAAATTGATGAAGGCGCCGCACGGCTTCAGGCAATCGAGCGAGGCGGGAAAGACGCTCTTGCCGACCCCGTCGAAGACGAAATCGCACAAGCCGCCTTTGGTGATGTCGCGCACGCGTTCGACGAAATCCTCATCGCGATAAAGGATGGTCGCGTCGCAGCCATGGGCGCGGGCGAGCTCGGCTTTGGCCTTGGTGCCGACCGTGCCGATCACCGTCGCGCCCAGCTGCTTCGCCCATTGGCAGGCGATGAGGCCGACGCCGCCGGCGGCGGCGTGGAAGAGAATGGTGTGGCCCGGGCCGACGCGCACGGTTCGGCGCAAGAGGTATTGCGCGGTCAGGCCCTTGAACATGAGCGCCGCGGCGTCTTCGTCGGAAACGAAGGGCGGCAGCTTGACAAGGCGCTCTGCAGCGGCGATGCGCTCCGAGGCATAGCCGCCCAGGCGCTCGATCGCGGTGACGCGGTCGCCCACGGCAAAGCCGGTGACGCCGGGGCCGAGCTCCAGGACCTCGCCCGCACCTTCATTGCCGAGCGTGCAGGGCAGCGGCGCCTTGTAGAGGCCCGAGCGGAAATAGAGGTCGATGAAATTGACGCCGCAGGCGCGCTGGCGGATGCGCACCTGGCCGGGGCCGGGATGGCCCATATCGATCTCTTCGAGGCTCAAGACCTCGGCTCCGCCGAGCCGATTGAGGCGCACGAGCTGAGCCATGGCGTCTTCCCCCATTTTGTCACGGCACAATTTTACTTGTTTTTACTATATCCGGTCCGGTGTAGCCCGGAGAAAGGTTTCGGAGCCGATCTCTTAACCTTTTGTCAGCCATGGGCTGCGAAGCTCTGGAAAGCGAGAGCTCCGACCCATGACCGCCGAGAGAAATCTGGCCATCGCGGCCGGCCTGTGCAGCGTTTTCGGTCTCGCCGCCTGGGCCTTTTATCTTCATGCCTTCGCCGGCGAGCGCGGCGAGGACTGGATGGTCTATTACACGGCCATCCGCCTCTTCTTCGACGGGCACATCGCGCAGCTCTATGACGGCGACCGCCTGACCGCGCTTCTGAACGCGCGCTTCGCACCTTTTCTCGCGCATCCGCTGCCGCTTCATCCCTGGCTCTATCCGCCGCTCTACCTCCTCCTGCTGTTGCCCTTCGGCTTCCTCCCTTTCGTCGCCTCGGGGATCGTCTTTCTCGCGCTCGGCTTCGCGGCGATGCTGATGGCGGGCTTCGTCTATGCGCGGCGCGCCCGCTCGCGCGCGCTCCTCGTCGCGTCGCTCGCGCTTTGCCCCGCGAGCGCCATCGCGGTCTCGCTCGGCCAGAACACCTTCTTCAGCTGCGCCTTGCTGCTCGGCGGCTTCGGCCTCCTCGGCCGCGCCCCGATCTTCGCCGGCGCGCTGCTGGGATTGCTCGTCTACAAGCCGCAGCTCTGGCTGATGGTGCCGGTGGCACTCATCGCCGATCGCCAATGGAAGGCGCTCGGCGCCGCCATCGTGACGATCGCGGTCGTGGGTGTCGCGAGCGTTGCCGTCTTCGGGCCCGAGCCGTGGCGCCAATGGATCGCGCTGATGGCGACGCCGAACGCGCTCTTCGCCAAATGGAGCACGATCGCGCGGCTCAACGGCCAAAGCGTCTTCACCTATGCGAGCCTCCTGGGCGCTAAAGCGCCGCTCGCCAACGCGCTTCAGGCGGCGGCGACCGCAATCGCCGCGCTCTGGGTCTGGGCGTGCCATCGCCGCCACATCGACGCCGAATCGCGGCTTGCGGTGGTGCTGGCCGCGACCGTGCTCGCGGCGCCCCACATCATCGATTACGACGCGCTGCTTCTGGGCATCGCCGCGACCTTGGCGTTCGCGCGCGCGCTCGACCGCGGGCTTCGCTTCGCCGAGACGATGCTGCTCGTTCTCGTCTGGGTCAGCCCCTTCGTCAATCCGCCGAGCGTCTTTCCCGTCGCCTACGCGACGCCTTTCCTCATCCTCGCTTTCATCGTCTGGGCGATGCGGCGCCGGCCCGGGCGGGTCTTCGCCGCCTCACGGGAGGCAGGCCTTGACCTCGCACGGCGCTGAAAGCAGGCCGAGCGCGGCGCGCGAGCCCTGGTCGGCGGCGCTGTGGCGCTGGCGCTGGACGATCGGCTTCGGCGCGGCGCTTGTCGCCGGCGCCGTCTTTCGCCTGATCTGGCTCTCCGACATGGAGTACAAGGGCGACGAGGCTTGGACTGTCGATCACGTCCAAGCTTTCTGGGCGAGCCACCACTTCCCGCTGTTCGGCATGCCGTCGCATGCCGGCCTGCCCAATGCCGGGATGAGCCTCTGGGTCTTTCTCGGCTTGGGCGCGCTCGCGCCGTTGCGCGATCCGCTCGCCCTGGCGCGCGCGGTCGAGGTGATCAACATCGTCGCGATCGCGCTGTTGGCGCTGTTCGCCGCAACGGGCGTCGACCGCGCCGAGCGCGAGCCCTGGCTGTGGTCGGTCGTGCTCGTTGCGGTCAATCCGCTCTCGGTGCTGTTCAGCCGCAAGATCTGGCCGCCTGACATCATCCCACTCTTCACTCTGGCGATGCTGGCCGCGTGGTGGCATCGCAAGCGCTGGTGGGGCGCCTTTGCCTGGGGCGTGATCGGCGCGCTGCTGGGACAGATCCAGCTTTGCGGCTTCTTCTTCGCCGCCGCCTTCTTCGTCGCGACTCTCATCGGCGATCGCCGCCACGTGCGCTGGCGCGCTTGGCTGATCGGCAGCATTCTCGGCGCGCTGCCTCTCCTGCCTTGGGCGGTCGCGATCTTGAAAGGTCAGCCCTCGATCCTCGCGCTCAATCCGCTCAACCTGATCCAGCCCTATTTCTTCCAGCACTGGCTCAGCATGGCGCTTGGCCTCGATCTCCATTACGCGCTCGGCGACGATTTCCTTCCGTTTCTCGCTTCGCCCTCCGTCGACGGCACGCCGACCTATCTCGCCGGCGCGTTTCTGGGTCTGGTGGTGGCGTGCTTTGCCACCATCCTGCTGCGCTTCATCGTCGAGCTGCGCGCCAATCCGGCGCGGGTGACCGCACTTATCTTCACGCCGGGCTCGTCGACCGCGCTCGCGCTCAACGCCGCGTTTTGGGGCTATGGGCTGTTGCTGATCCTTTCGGCCGAGCCGATCTATCTCCACTATCTGGTGGTCGCCTTCTCGTTGCCGGCGCTGTGGCTCGCCTGGCTCGATCGCGCCGCAACCCCGTCCGATGGCGGAGCAACGGCCAAATCGCGCCCGCTGATGGCGAGCCTGGCGTTGGCGCAAGCCTGCATCACCGTGCTCTTTCTCACCTACATCCACGATACCAAATTCATCGCCGGCGATTACGGCACGGTCTATCGCCTCCAGACGCATCAAAGCGCGCCGCCGCCCTGAGACGCGGGCTCGCCCGCGCGGCTTTATTTGCCCGGCTTCGGCGGGATATACGGCCGGCTGAGGAAGATCGGATGCGGCGGCAGCGCCGCGCACGCGCCTTGGCGGCGCGCGACACAGACATGATCGAAGCAGCGCAAGGTGGCAAAGCCCGGCGGCACGCCTTCGCGCGTCAGCACGACATCGAAGCCGCGCGCGTTCGCTGTCATGTCGCGCGTGTCGCGAAACCAGAAATAGGGCACGTCGCGGTGGAAATAGGCGTAAGCCGCGCTGGTCTGATCGGCGCCGACGCCGCAGATATGCGGAAGGCGCGACACGAAACTGCTCGCTTCGATCGTGTCGTGCCCGGCGCGCCAGAGCGGCTGCATGCTCGGCGAGGCGGCGAAAACGCCGCTGGCGAGCATGGTGGCGACGATCGCGCCCGCGCCCGCATAGCGCGCGCCGGCGCCGCGCCGGTCGAAAAGGGCGGGGAGCTGGGCGAGACCCATGCCGGCGACGATCAAGATCAGCAGCAGCGCCGGATAGATGAAGCGGTATTCCTTGTGGCCGATGAAGGAATGCGTGATGAGGATCACGATCGCGGCGGCGAGCGGCAAGGGCAGACGCCAGCCGCCGAGGATGGCGAGCGCGAAGATCACCGCGAACCACCAGCGCCAATGCTCGATCATGCCGATGAGATAGAAGGACCAGGGCGCGGTGCCGAAGCTGTCGGCGACGCCGTAGACGAGGTTGTAGTCGAAATTGAGCCAGAAGGATTGAAACGGATAATTCCAGGTGACGGCGTCGAGCAGCCCGGTAGCGCCGAAGGATAGGGCGGCGCCCGCGGCGAGCATCAGCAGCGGCAGGCGCGCGCTGCGCCGGTGCCCATCCTCGGCGAGACGCCAGATGAAGACGAGGAGCGCGGCCGGCGCCAACTGGATGCGCAGCGCCACGGCGAGGCCGAGGAAAAATCAAGCGGAGAATTGGCGCCGCGCCGGCGATAAGCGAGCCGGGGTGTCGGCGAGATAGAGCGCGATGACGAGAACGGGCGCGGCGGCGCATTCGCTCAAGGAGCGCGCGCCGAAATAGACCGCGTCGGGCCAGAGCGCCGGCAGCGCGGCGGCGACGAGCCCGCCGGCGAAGCCGAACTGGCGCCGTCCCCACAAGAAGGCGCAGACGATGCTAGTGGCCGAGAGCGCCGCGAGCGCGATATGCGCGGCGCCGAGATAATAGGCGGGGCTGTCCTTGATCTGGTCGCCCAGCCACATGAAGCCGGCCAGCACGCCGGGCAGGAGCCAGGAGCGCGCGCCGACATGGAATTCCCTCGGCACTTCGCCATAGCCGAAGACCAGGCGATGCGCCTGCTCCAGTGTCTGGAACACTTCGTCGACATGGTTGAGGCTCGGATAGACAAGGGTCGGCACGAGCCGCAGCCCGGCTGCGACGAGGAAAAGCGCCAACAACGCCGCGCGCTCGCCCGGCCGCAACCGGCCCGAAGCGACGCGCTCGCCGATGAAAGTCTTAACCATGCGTTGCCGAGTATCGCGCGCAGAGATTAACCGGCAGTGAGGCGGGGCGTCCGGCGCGTTATCGGGCGCAAGAAGCGGGGAGCGGCTGCAGCGAAGCGGCACTAGGTTTTGGCGCGTTTCCCCGCTAGAGAGACAAGCCCAAAAATGTCCGAACCCGCCGCGCTGCGCCTTCCCACCGCTTTCAAGCGCCTTGCCTGGTCCAATCTCGCCGCCCAATCGGCCGAGCAGATCGGGCTTGCCGCCGCGCCGATCGTTGCCGTGCTCGCGCTCGGTGCCCGCGAGGGCGAGACCGGCCTGCTGCAGACGGCGCAGACCTTGCCCTTTCTTCTGTTCTCCTTTGCCTTCGGCGTGCTCGCCGACCGCACCTCGCGCCGCCGCCTCATGGCATGCGCCGAAGCGGTGCGCGCCGCCTCGCTCCTCGTCATCCTGGCGCTGCTGCTCGGCCGAGGGCTGAGCTTCGGGATGCTGGCCTTGCTGGGGTTTCTCGGCGCGTCGGGCACCGTCGCCTATGGCGTGACCGCGCCCTCGCTGGTGCCGGCGCTGGTCGCACGCGCTCACCTCGCCGCCGCCAATGCCAAGCTCGAGGTCGCGCGCACCACCGCCTTCATCGCCGGTCCCGCGCTGGCCGGCGCCCTCATCAGCGGGATCGGTGCCAGCGCCGCCTTCGCGCTGGCCGCCGCGCTCTCGATCGCGGCGGTCGCGCTCTTCGCCGGGCTCGATGAGCCGGCGCGGCCGAAGCTGCCGCCGCGTCACATCTTTCATGATCTGCGCGAGGGCGCGGGCTTCGTTTTCGCGCATCATCTGCTGCGCCCGATCCTGCTCTCCTCGGTCGTCTTCAACATCTCGTTCTTCATCATCCAGGCGGTCTATGTGCCCTATGCCGTGCACCGGCTTGGGCTGTCCGCCGCGGTCATCGGCATGACCTTGGCCGCCAACGGGATCGGGCTGGTGGGCGGCGCGCTGATCGCGCCGCGCCTCGTCCGGCGGATGCGCTTCGGTTGGTTCATCACGGTCGGACCGGTCTCGGGTTTCCTTGCCGCCGCGCTGATGGCGCTGACCATCGCCATCCCCTCGCGCTGGCTCGCCGGCTTCAGCTATTTCGTCATGGGGATCGGACCGATGATGTGGATCATCGGTACCGCGACCTTGCGCCAGGTGGTGACGCCCTTGGCCTTGCTCGGCCGCGTCTCGGCGGTGGGGCTGATGGCGACCCAGGGTGCGCGGCCCGTGGGGGCCGCCATCGGCGCGGTGCTGGGCGGCGCGATGGGCGCGGAAACCTGCCTCGTCGTCGCCATGGCGGGATTCCTCGCCCAGGCCATCATCGTCCTGATCTCGCCCATTCCGCGTCTCGCCGAGCAGCCGAGCCCCGCGGAATGATCCGGCGGCAAGATGACGCGGTAGAAGATTTTCATCGCAGGCGGTGCGGCTCAACGCTCCATCAATAGTCGCTGCGCCAGAATGCGGCCGATGCCCGCGACCCGGAATAAGGCTGCCGGCGCTCAGTTCTTCGTTGGCGGCGCGGGGCGGCGGCGGAACCCGGATCGAGCGCCGTTCACGGCCGCGGTTTTGACTTCCTTGTTTTGATGACAATGAGCGTTCTCGACGTTTCGCCGCAGAGTCCCGCGCCGGCCGGCGGCGCCGGTGCCATGTTCGGCATGAAGGCGGGTTTCGGTCGCGATCCAAGCGTCGCGGCCGTGGCGCCGGACGACGCTGGCGCAAAGACCTTCAAGCTCATCCTCCTCGACGGGCTCACCAGCGAGGCGATGGGCACCTTGACGACGGGGGTCTTCCTCGCCGGCTTCGCGGTTCAACTCGGCGCGAGCAATTTCGCCATCGGTATCCTCGCCTCGGTTCCGTTCTTGGTTCAGCTGCTGCAGCTGCCGGCGGTCGTGCTGGTCGAGCGCTGGCGCGACCGGCGCCGCATCTGCGTCACGGCATCGCTGATCGGGCGGTGCTTTCTCATCCTGTGCGGCGCGGTGCCGCTGCTCCGCCCCCCGCCCGGCATAGCCGCGCTGGTAGCGTGTCTAGCCGTCTATAAGGGGATTGGCGCGATCCGCGGTTGCGCGTGGAAAAACTGGATGCGCGATCTCGTGCCGGCTGCCGACTTCGCGCGCGTCTTTTCGCGCCGCGCCGCCGCGACCACGGCGCTCGCGACCATGCTCGCTCTCGGCGGCTGCATTCTCATCGACACATGGAAGAGCCACGTCACGGCGCGGCCCGACTTCGCTTACTCGATCCTCTTCGCCCTGAGCGGGATCATCGGTCTCGCCGGCCTCCGTCTTCTTTCGGTCACGCCCAATCCGCCGATGGCATCGCCGGAGAGGCCGGCGCGGCTGAGGACGCTTTTCGCCGCGCCCTTTCGCGACCGGAATTTCCGCCGCCTCATTCTCTTTCTCGCCTCGTGGAATTTCGCGGTCAATCTCGCCGCGCCCTTCTTCGCCGTCTACATGCTGAAGACGCTCGCCTACGGCATGACCGACA
>JBJKPV010000253.1:0-9627 GCA_046706015.1 Allostellaceae bacterium
CGCGAGCGCCGAGGAAAAGCAGGAATTCAATCAGGCCTTCCGCACCTATCTGATCGACTTCTATTGGGGGCGCTTCCGTCAATATAGCGGGCAGAGCTTCAAGGTGATCGGCGAGCAAGCTCAATCGCCCACCCTCACCATCGTCAACACACAGATCGTCCAGCCTTCGGGCCAGCCGCCGGCCAAGGTCGATTGGACTCTCCTGAAGGAAGGCGACGGCTACAAGATCATCGATGTCAGCATCGAGGGAATTAGCCAGGTGCTGACCTATCGCCAGGAATTCGCGGCGGTGATCCAGCGCAATGACGGGCATGTGAGCGCGCTCATCGACGCGATCAACAAGAAGATTAAAGGCTGACGCGAACGGCGGAACGGGAGAGGCGCGGGACCATGCTGATCGTCGACGCGCATGTCCATATCTGGGCGCAGAGCAAGCCCAATCCCGGCCACCGCCAGGTGCCGGTGCTGACCGGCGAGGAACTCCTCACGGAGATGGACGCCGCCGGCGTCGATGCCGCGGTGATCCAGCCGCCCAATTGGGACCCGACCTCGAACGAAGTTGCGGTCGAGGCGGCGCGGCGTCATCCCAAGCGCTTCGCGGTGCTGGGCTGGTTTCCCTTGGACAAGCCCGAAAGCCGCGCCCTCATCGACGGATGGAAGGAGCGGCCCGGCATGCTCGGGCTGCGCTTCACCTTTCTCCTGCCGCATCAGCAATCCTGGCCGACCGACGGCACGATGAATTGGCTCTGGCCCGCGGCGGAAAAGGCCGGGCTCCCGGTGGCGCTGGGCGCGGCGAATTTCCTGCCGCTGGTCGGGCAGATCGCCGAGCGTCATCCCGGCCTGAGGCTCGTCATCGATCATTTGGGCCTGCCCGCGCGGATGAAGGACGAGGCTGCGCTCGCCAATCTTCCCGCGGTCCTGGCGCTCGCCAAGCACAAGAACATCGCGGTGAAGGCAACGGGCGCGCCCGGCTATTCGAGCGAGCCCTACCCCTTCCGCAATATCCACGCGCCGCTGCGCGCGATCTATGACGCGTTCGGGCCGGAGCGCATGTTCTGGGGAACCGATATCACCCGCATGAGCTGCTCGTGGCTCCAATGCGTGACGCTCTTCACCGAGGAGCTCGATTTTCTCTCGCCGCGCGACAAGGAGCTGGTGATGGGCGAGGCGCTGTGCCGCTGGCTCGGCTGGAGCCTCGCCCGCTGACGCCGCCCACGGCGATTTGCGGCGGGGCCGATATTTGGATTTGGCTTCGCACGACGGCGCTCGCGCGCCTGTGCTACGCTGCTAGAACGCGCGATTGAGGATCCAGGCGAGACGGACGCCGGCGCGGCGCAGCCGGTCGCGCGTTACCTCCTGCACCCCCGATTCATAGCCCGCGGTGACGACGCGGCTTTGCGGCAGGTAGCGATAGACGAAGCTTTTCGCCACGGCGTGACTCTCGTTGGCCCAGTCGGCGGGCGAGCCTTTCTCCCATTTGCGCCGATCGCGCGACGAAATCGAATCCGCGAGATCATCGGCTACGGCGCGCGCGTCGTCATCCTCGTCGAGCGTCGCGCGATCCCATAACTGGCGCAGATTGGTATGGCGGCCGTCGGCGACAAGCGCCACCCGCGCGCCGCCGCGATCGCCATTGTCGACGACATGGAGCGGCTGATGGATGTCGCTGACCAGGCAGACGACGAATTTGAGCGCCTCAAGCCGCTCGGGCGGCGACGTCGACCGGTTGCGCAGCACGGCGACGAAATGCGTCAGCTTCTCGACGACACAGGCTCCGTTGCGGCAATCGCGGCTCGGATTGTAGGCGATCGCGTTGAGCGGGATGCCGACCCGGTGCCAGCGCGCCTGGCCGTGGATGTCGCCATCATCGCCTTCGCTCCATTCGCTGAGCGCGGCCAAGCTGGCGATCTGATCGCGGTCGAGCAGTGCGTGGAGGCGCGCCGCCGTGCGCGGCTGGAGGAAATGCTCGGCGATGTCGGCGACGATGCGATTGGCGGCCTCGTCCTCGGCCCGCGCCCGTCCGCCGAACGCAGCGAAGATGAGGATCAGAAGCGCAAATCCGGTCGCGAGACGGCGCGCGGCACCCTCGGACGGCTTCGCGGGCCGCGAAAGGAGAGAGACGAAAGGGATCGCTGAAACGCAGCGCATGATCTTTCCCAGGGAGATCGGCTCCCTGCCTCACTGTGATCGGCACGCAGCGTCGCGCCGGAAACGATGCTGGGCGAGGCAGGTAAAGTCGTGGTTAGGACCTCGCTTGATAGCGAAAAATGCAGCAATCCAAGGGCCCTCAGAGGGCCGCTCGCGCCCGCCGGTCACAGGAATGTCACAGCGACGGAATCGGGACCGGCGCGATGTTCTCGTTTTGGCCCTAGCTTGGCCGGCGCGGCTTGACCGGCCGGCGCAGGGATCGCAGGTTTGGCGCTTTCGCCGGGGAGAAAATCGACATGGCCAAGACGATCGAGCATGTGCACTGGCCGAACGCGCCGGAGATCTGGATGCCCTATGCGCCGGCGATCAAGGTGAGGGGCGGCACGACGGTCTATCTCGCCGGCGTCACCGCCGCACCCGTCTATCATCACCATCCGCATCGGCCCGAGGAATTCGATACGATGCCGCGCGACATGGAGGGCCAGGCGCGCGCCGCGCTGGAAAACTTGAAACGCGGGCTCGAGGCCGTCGGCGCGCGCTTCGCCGACGTCGTCACCGCCGACCGGTTCGTGACCGATCTTACCGATCAGGACGCGCTCAACCGCGTCTGGGCCGAGTACTTCCAAGACGCCAAGCCGGCGACGACGACGGTTCAGGTGGTCCGGCTCGCAACCGATCCGCGCTGCCTCATCGAGATCAACGCCATCGCCGTGATCGATTGAGCGACGCGGCCAACGCTGCGCCGCGCCTGTGCTGGCTCGTTAGTCTTCCTTCGCACGACGGCGCAGCGCTGGAATCGCGCCACGCCTGTGCTGGCTCGTTAGTCTTCCTTCGCACGACGGCGCAGCGCTCGAATCGCGCCGCGCCTGTGCTACGGAGTGGTTAGAACGCCGCCTCCGCCCCATAGAGCCAAGCGAGAGTCTCGTACCAATCGGCGGAGCTCTTGGCGCGCATGATGGCGTTGCGCAGCGCCGCATGCATGCCCGCCGGATGGTAGATGTGCTCACCCATCGCGCGCGATTGCAGCTGGACACGGGCGGTACGCAGCACGCGCTTGGCAAGATAGCGCTTGAGCGCTGCTTCGATATTGTCCTTGCGTTCGCCCATCTCCGCGGCGAGGCAGACCGCGTCTTCCATGGCGATGCAGGCGCCCTGCGCCATGTATTGCAGCATCGGATGCGCGGCGTCGCCCAAGAGCGCCACCCTGCCATCGACCCAATTCGGCACCGGCTCGCGGTCGCACAAGACCCAGAGCTTCCAATCGCTGCCGTGGCGGATGATCTTGCGCGCGCGCTCGTTGATGTGCTCGAAGCCTTTCATCACTTCGTCCATGGAAACGGGCTTGCCGGCCACGGGCTCGGGCGCATCGTTGTGATAGGTGACGACAAGGTTGAACACCTTCCAGCCCGACAGCGGATAATGAACGATGTGGCATTTGGGCCCGGCCCAGAGCGTCGCGGCGTTCCAGCGCAAATCCTCGGGCATCTGCTCGGTCGGAATGACCGATCGATAAGAGGTATGGCCGGAGACGCGCGGCGGGCCGTCGCCGACCACTTGGCGGCGTACCGCGGACCACAGCCCGTCGGCGCCGATCAGCGCGGAGCCCGCGACACGCTCGCCTGACACCAGCAGCGCGGTCACGCGCTTGCCGTCTTGCTCATAGGCCGCCACCTCGCTCGAGACGCGCAGCTCGATGCGCGGATGCTCGCGGCAAGCCTGGAGCAACACGCCGTGGAGATCGCCGCGATGGACCACCGCATAAGGATTGCCGAAGCGCGCGCGGAACGCCTCGCCGAGATCGATCGCGGTGATGTCCTCACCGGTGATCGCGTCCATCAAGCGTAGCTTGTCGATGTAGACCGCCATCGCGCGTGCCGCCGGGCCGACGCCGAGCCGGTCGAAGGCGTGGAACGCATTGGGTCCGAGCTGAATCCCCGCGCCGATCTCGCCCAGCGCCGCGGCCTTTTCCAGGACGGTCACGGCAAAGCCCGCCCGCGCCAACCCCAACGCCGCCGACAGCCCGCCGATGCCGCCGCCCGCAATCAAGATCGCGCTTCCGTTCGCCTGTTCCGTGCCCATGGGTCTCCTCCTCGTTCAGCGAAGGGGTTTGCCGCTTTTCGCGTCTTTGTCCGCGCGGCGCGGCGGGCGCGCGGCTTTGTGATTGAGATCGACGAGTCTTTCGAGCAGCCCGATCAGCGCGCGACGATCCGCGGCGCGCAGGGGCGCCAGCATGCGGGTCTGCGCACGCTCGACCGCCGGCGTCGCCGCGTCGATAAGCGCGCGGCCGCGCGCGGTGAGCGATAAGAGCTTCGCGCGGCTGTCGGTCTCGCTCGGCCTGCGCTCGATATATCCCTTGGCCTCGAGCCTTCCGATCACGCTGCCCAAGGTCGAGCGATCGAAGGCGACGAGCAACGAAAGGCGGGTCGCGTCGATGCGCGGATGCGCGCCGATCGCGACCAGCGCCGCGTATTGCACCGACGTGAGGTCGAAATCCGCGCATTCCTCGAGGAAGATCGCGACCGCGATCTGCTGCATCCGGCGAATCAAATGGCCGGGCTTCCGATAGAGCTCGTCCATCTCCATCGCGCGTGCATCTCCCGAGATCGCGGCGCCGAGATGAACCGTATGCTGATATTCAGTATACTGTCAATATCGGCGGAAAGATCAGAGCTCCCAATGGAGCCAGAGATGGTCGAGCGAGAGATCGCCGCCGCCCGCGCAGAGAAAGAAGAACGCGACCGCGGCCCAAATGGCGGGATATTCGACGCCGAGCTTGTTCCAGAAATACCCGTCGAAGCGCGCATGGTCGTAGGCCGCGCCGAGCAGGAAGATGAAAATCAGGAGCGCGGCCAGCCGGGTGAAGAGGCCCAGCGCCAGCGCCGGGCCGGCGATGAATTGCACCAGCGCGATGACCGGGAGCCACATCCGGCCTGGCCGGAAGCCCGAGCGCTCGATCCCTTTAGCGAGCAGTTCGGGGCTGAGGATGCGCGAGCCGGAATTGGGAAAGAAGCCGAAAAAGGCGCGCAGCCCATGCGGGATCAAGGCGAGGCCGCAAATCGCGCGCAACACCGCCTCGGCCACCGGCGTCAGAGCGGCGTAGACAGATCCCAGCGCGGGGTCGGCAAGCGCCATGCGCCGAGCCGCCGTGCCCGCGTAACGCTTTGAAAAATTAGACTATTTATAGACCGGCTTGCCCAGATAGATCTGCGACGGATCGGTCGCGGCACCGACCGTAGCGCCGCCCGCCGCGCCAACCAACGCGCCGATCCCCGGCGCCCCGACGAGCGCGCCCAGCATGGCGCCACCGGCTGCGCCGACGCCGGCACCGGTCACCGCCCGATCGGTCGGCGTCTGCCCGCAGGCGGAGAGCAATAAGGCGGCTGCGAAAACCAAACCAACGGATAGACGCATGGCACGACTCCCCTCGAAGCGCGTTCTTGCGAACCTATCAAAAGAATCGATAGATTACAATAGGTTCTATAGCGTTCTTGGGAAATCTCACAAAGACAGAGGGTTAGCGGCAAGCCGGACACCAAGAATCACCGCCGTTGCGCCGTCGCTCCGAAAGGCGCCGAGCCGCGACGGGGCCACCGATCGAGGGTCAGTAGAAAATCCGCTCTTTCTTCTCGATGGTGCTGTAGAGGTCGGCGACGTACTCGCCATAGCCATTCCAGATCAGGGTCGGAACGCGCTCATCCGTACCGATCACGCGCTCCGTCGCCTGGCTCCAGCGCGGATGCGGCACTGCCGGATTGACGTTGGCCCAGAAGCCGTACTCGTTGGATTGGAGCTTGTTCCAGAACGTCACCGGACGCTTGTCGCTGAAGGTGACGCGCACGATCGATTTGATCGACTTGAAGCCGTATTTCCACGGCAGCGCCAGACGGATCGGCGCGCCGTCCTGCTTCGGTACCGGTTGTCCGTACATGCCGGTGACGAAGAAAGCGAGGTCGTTCATCGCCTCTGCCATAGTGACCCCTTCGACATAGGGCCAGGGGTACCAGAACATCTTTTGCCCCGGCGCCATGCTCACGTCCTTGAAGGTCGTCATATGGATGTAGGTCGCGCTCGACAGCGGCTTCGCCATCTCGACGAGAGCCTTCATCGGAAAGCCGCTCCAGGGCACGGCCATCGACCACGCCTCGACGCAGCGATGGCGATAGAGCCTTTCCTCGAGCGGCATGCGCTTCAAGAGATCGTCGATGGCGATGGTCATCGGCTTCTCGACCATGCCGTCGATCGCGATCGACCAGGGGCGGATCTTCAGCTCCTGCGCCGCATCGGCGATGTCCTTGCTCTCGCCGTACTCATAGAAGTTGTTGTAGTTCGTCGAATATTTCTCGGCCGTGATCGGCCGGTCCAGCTTGTATTTGTCGTTGCGCTTCACCGGATAGACGCCCGCCGAAGGATCGGTCTCGGCCTTGGCCTCGGCAAGCGCGCGCGGCACGCCGAGTCCCGCGCCCGCGGTCGCGAGCAAGCTTCCCATGCCGAGCGCCTTCAACAGATCGCGCCGGTTATGAAAGACGGATTCGGGCGTCGCCCGGCTCTCGGGGATTTCCCAGCCGCGTTTGACCTTGATCAGCATGCCTACCTCCACCGTCCGGGGCTTCATCAGCGATACTCGCACACAGCGCCCGCCGCAACTCAAAGCAGCGCGAGCCGCCATGCCTCACCAACAGCTTCGCCACCGCCGCGCGAAGGTTACAGGGCGCGAAGATGAAAGAATCTTCATCCCCGCGCCGTCGGGCGACCGCGCCGCCGCTATAGTGGCAAGTCAGCGACCACGTATCGGGAGCGCAAACCATGGTCTCGTCCGGCGACGGGCTCGATCCAGCCCAAATCATCCATCTGCTTGGTATGTCACCGCATCCCGAGGGCGGGCATTACGCCGAAACCTGGCGCGATACGCCGCCGGGTGGCGGGCGCGGCGCCGGCACCGCGATTTATTATCTGCTGAAGAAGGGCGAAATCTCGCGCTGGCACCGCGTCGTCGATGCCTGTGAAATCTGGCACTGGTATGCGGGGGCGCCGCTGGCGCTGACGCTCTCGCCCGACGGGCACGACGCCGAGACCCGCCTCCTCGGCCCCGACCTCGTGGCGGGCCAGCAGCCCCAGGCGATCGTGCCCGCCGGGATATGGCAGACGGCGGAGAGTCGCGGCGCCTGGACCCTGGTCGGCTGCACCGTCTCGCCGGCCTTCGTCTTTGAAGGCTTCGAGTTCGCGCCAGACGATTTTGGCGAGGCGCTGCGCCGGCGCTGAGCCGCCTTAGCCCGGATGCGGACGCGGCTTGCCCGCGGCTTCGAGCACGGCCGCACGCCATTCCTGCTTCACCGGCAGGATCGGCGGCACGGGCGCGTGATCAGGCTCGGCCGTGGGAGCGGCGACGCTGTTCTGCTCGGTCTTCGAGGCTTTGCGCATGAAGAGATTGTAGATGAGCCACTGGCCGCGGCTGCGCTTGCCGTGAACCGGGAATCGGCTGGCGATCGACGGCGCCGTGTAGAAGCGCCGATAGGCGTCGCTGCCGCCATCGCGCAGCTCGTCCGCCGACATCAGCGCCGGGCGATAAACGACCTGGCCCTGGTCGTACATCGTCCAGTCGTAGGACACGATGCGATTCGCCTTCCGCATTTCGTACCAGGTGAGCGTCCCGGGATAGGGCGTGAGCGTGGAATAAGCGCAGGCGTCGTAATCGGCACCGATATTGAACTTGACGGTCTCTTCGAACACCGAGCGATCGTCACCGTCAAAGCCGAACATGAAGAGGCCGAACACCATGATGCCGTATGAATGAACCTTCTCGACCAGCGCCGCGAAATTCTCCGGCCGGTTGACATGCTTGTGCACGCTCTTGAGCGTCGCGCGCGAGATCGATTCAAAGCCGATGCTGAGCATGGTACAGCCGCTCTCGGCGGCGAGGTCGAGCATGCGGTCGTCCTGCGCCAGCTTCGAGGTCACACCCGCCTGCCAATGGATTCCGCGACCCTTCAGAGCGCGCATTACCTCCTTGGGCCGCTCGGGCGTGCCGAAGAAATCCGCGTCGTTGATCGAGATGGTGCGCGCACCGCAGCTCTCCATCTCGCGGATCACCTCGTCGACGGGGCGATAGCGGAACTTCAGCCCGTTCATCAGCGGCTCGGCGCAAAAGGTGCAACCCTGATGGCAGCCGCGCGAAGTCTGAACGAAGGTCCGGTTGACGTAGCGGTTGCGCTTCAGGAGGTCGTAGCGCGGCATGGGCAGCCCGACCATGGGGTGGAGCTTGCTGGATTTATAAGTGCCCCGCATCTCGCCGCGCTTGAGATCATCGAGCAGCCGCTCGATCACCAGCTCGACTTCGCCGATCACCACGGCATCGCAATGGGCAAGCGACTCCTGCGGCATAAAGCTCGGATGGACGCCGCCCATCACCACGGGCACGCCTTTGGTGCGAAATCTGTCGGCGATCTCGTAGCCTCGGTTGACGTAGCTCGTCATCGCAGAAATGCCGACGAGATCCGCCTTCAGGTCGAAATCGATGCTCTCGATGTTCTCGTCGGTAAGCACCACCTCGTAGCGGTCGCGGGGAATGCAGGCTGCGACGGCGAGCAGCCCGGCCAGCGGCGAGTAAAGCGCGCGATTCAGGTAGATTGGCCGGGTGGTTAGAGAATCTGTTTTGGGATTGATCAGATGAATGACGCGCGAAGGCAAGAGAGGCTCTCCTTCGTCCAGGGTCCATGGAAACCAACAAGCTCCACGCCAGAAAAGTTCCTGCGCTCGCCTAATAATTCGCCGCCGGCGCCGTGCGCGAAGTCGACAGGCCGGAAAGTATGAGCGTTATCTTGCGTGGCAGCCGCCTGATCCGGTCCGCGACGGCGGCGGCGCTGCTTGACGGCGGCGCCGAGGAACGCGAAGAAACCGGCTCGCCGCGGCGCCGGGCACCGACGCCTGCGCCCACGGAGCGAAAGGACGAGAGATGACCGATCGACGGAAATTGCGCCTGGCCGCGTTCATGCGGCCGGTGAGTTTGCATACCGCCTCATGGCGCTATCCCGGCGCCTGGCCCGATGCCAATTTCAACTTCGCGCATATTTGTCGCCTGGCCCAGACCCTGGAGCGCGGCAAGATCGACGCCTTCTTCATGGCCGATCACCTGGCCGTGCTCAACCAGCCGATGGACGCGCTGGTGCGCGGGCACACGACCACCTCCTTCGAGCCGATGACCTTGCTCGCCGCGCTGGCCATGGTGACGAAGAATCTGGGTCTCGTCGCCACCGGATCCACCACTTATGACGAGCCCTATCACGTCGCGCGGCGCTTCGCCTCGCTCGACCATTTCAGCGGCGGCCGCTCCGGCTGGAACGTGGTCACGACCTCCAATCCCGACGCGTCGAAGAATTTCGGCCGCGAGGACCATATGGAGCATGACGAGCGCTACGCCCGCGCGCGCGAATTCTTCGATGTCGTGACCGGGCTCTGGGACAGCTGGGCCGATGATGCCTTCAT
>JBJKPV010000254.1:0-6699 GCA_046706015.1 Allostellaceae bacterium
CGACCCAGATCTACGGCGCTGCCTGGGCGATAAGGCCGATCGTGCTGGTCGTGTTCGCGGCGGCACTCTGGGTCGTCATCCCCGCGCTCAAGACGCATTTGGCCGGCACGGCCGCCGCCTTCCGTCAATTCCGCTTCGATCAGCTGCGCCTCGGGGCGGATTCAGGCTTCACGTTGCTGCTTC
Source organism: Allostellaceae bacterium (assembly GCA_046706015.1). Classification (GTDB taxonomy): domain Bacteria; phylum Pseudomonadota; class Alphaproteobacteria; order ATCC43930; family CGMCC-115725; genus CAIKMD01. The sequence goes on from JBJKPV010000254.1 coordinate 184, forward strand.
TCGCCACGGTCGTCATCGCCTTCGCCTTCTCGCGCGAGTGGCCGCCGGCGGCGCGGCTGGTGCCGACCGCGATCATGATCGCGACGATCTTCTTCGCCGTGCTCAACCTCGCCACCGAGTTCTTCGGCGACCCTGCCGCGACACCGCGAGGTCCGGCCGAAGCGCCGCACATGCCGCAGAGCGCAGCGCCAGGCGACCATGCGGCGCCGGCGCCGATCACCGGCTGGGCCGCTTTGCGCATCTTCGGCTGGATCGCCGGTTTTCTCGCGCTTGGCGCCGCCATCGGACTTTTGCCGGCGCTCGCCATCCTCGTCTTTCTCTTGATGTGGATCGAGTTTTCCGAGGGCTTGCCGCGGGCGCTGATCGCGTCATCGATCGCGACCCTCCTCGCCTACCTTCTGTTCGATCGCGTCTTCGCCGTGCCCTGGCCGCAATCCTTGCTCGGCAACCTCGTGCCCGCGCTGCGCGGCGCCACCGGCCTCGTCTAGCGTATCGAGCCGCCGCGATGAATTTTTCCCGACACCGCTGAAGGACCAGCCATGCCCGCCACCGCTCTCGATTCGACCATCTTCCGCGACATCTTCGGCACGGCGGCGATGCGGCGCGTCTTTTCCGACGAGAACCGGGTGCAGCGCTATCTCGATATCGAAGCGGCGCTGGCGCGCGCGCAGGCGCGGCTCGATATCATCCCGAAGGAAGCCGCCGACGAGATCGTGCGCCATTGCAAAGCGGATACTTATGATTTCGAACTCCTGAAGAAGCAGACCGAGCGGATCGGCTATCCGGTGCTGCCGGTGGTGCAGCAACTCGTCAAGAAATGCCGCGACGGTCTGGGCGAGTGGTGCCACTGGGGTGCGACCACGCAAGACATCACCGACACGGCGACCGTACTGCAGATCCGCGAGGCGTTGGATCTTGTGGAGAGCGAGCTTCAAGCCATCGCCGCGGCGCTCGCCGGCCTCGCCAAGCGCCATCGCGACACGCCGATGGCAGGGCGCAGCAATCTGCAGCAGGCGGTGCCGATCACCTTCGGTTTCAAGGCCGCGACCTTGCTCGCCGGCATCGAGCGCCATCGCCAACGCCTCAACGAGCTTCGCCCGCGCGTGCTCGTCGGCGAATTCGGCGGCGCCGCGGGGACGCTCGCCTCGCTCGGAACGGACGGGCTCGCGGTCCAAGAAGCGCTGATGCAGGAGCTGGGCCTGGGCCAGCCGGCGATCGCCTGGCACACAATGCGCGACAATTTTGCCGAGGTGGGATGCTTCTTGGGCCTCGTCACCGGCACGCTCGGCAAGGTTGCGACCGACGTGAAGCTGATGATGCAGACCGAGGTCGAGGAAGTGTTCGAGCCCTTCGCCGAGGGCCGCGGCTCATCCAGCACCATGCCGCAAAAGCGCAATCCGATCTCGTGCAATTACATCATCGCCTGCACCGCCATGGTCCGCCAGAACGTCGCCGCTTTGCTCGACGCGATGATGGAGGATCACGAGCGCTCGACCGGCCCTTGGGAAATCGAATGGATCGCGATGCCCGAGATCTTCCTCCTCGCCGCGGGCGCGCTCAACCAGGCGCGGTTCCTCTTGGAAGGGCTCGAGGTCGACCCGGCCCGGATGCGCGCCAATCTCGATTTGACGCGCGGCATGATCGTCTCCGAGGCGGTGATGATGGGGCTGGGCCCGCACCTCGGGCGCCAGCGGGCGCATGATCTCGTCTACGATATCTGCCGCGAGGCGATCACCACGGGCGGATCCTTCCTCGATCTTCTTGCCGCCGATCCCGAGATTTCGCCGCATATGAGCCGCGACGATCTCGCCAAGCTGGTCGACCCGGCGAATTATCTGGGCCTTGCCGGCGCGATGGTCGATCGCGTGCTGCAAGGCCAGCGGTAAGGGGGGGCGATATGCGTGTTCCGCTGACCTTGGCTTGCGGCGACTATGAGATCCATCGCGCCTTGAAGGAAGGCGCCGTGCCGGTGGATGGCGTCGATCTCACCGTTCTCACCGACATGGATTCATCGACCCGGCATTGGCGTTTCCTGCGCAATCGCGAGTTCGACGCGGCCGAGTGCTCGTGCTCCTCCTACATCGTGGCGCGCGGGCAAGGCATGCCGTTCCGCGCGATCCCGGTCTTTCCGCATCGCCGCTTCCGCCACGGCTTCATCTTCATCAATACGGAGAAGGGCATCACCAAGCCCGGCGATCTCATCGGCCGCAAGATCGGCGTCAAATCCTTTCAGGTGACCGCGGTTCATTGGCTGCGCGGCATCCTCGAGAGCGAATACGGCGTGCCGCACAAATCCCTCGAATGGTTCGCCGAGCTCGACGAGGATGTCGATTTCACGCCGCCGGCAGGACTGAAGCTGACACGGCTGGGTCCTGCGCGATCGGTCGAGGCGATGCTCGCCGAAGGCGAGCTCGACGCCGTGCTCCATTCCGACCTGATCGAACCCTTCATCGCCAAGGATCCGCGCGTGGCGCGGCTTTTCCCCGACCACAAGGCCGAAGAGATGGCGTACTACCGCAAGACCGGGATCTTCCCGATCATGCATGTCGTGGCGATCCGCGAGGAGATCGTCGCGCAGCATCCCTGGTTCCCGATCAATCTCTATCGCGCACTCGATCAGTCGAAGGCGATCGCGATGAAGCGCATGGAGAATCCCCGGATCGCCCCGCTCGCTTGGTATCGCGAAGCGTGGGAAGAGCAGCAAGACGTGCTCGGGCCCGATCCGTGGGAAAACGGGTTGACGCCGCGCAATCGCCATACGCTCGAGACCCTGGTGCGCTATTCGCACGAGCAGGGATTGACCAAGCGGCTGATGCCGCTCGACGAGCTGTTCCTCGACGTCTCGGAAGGGCGAAAGCGCGGCGGCTTCCGGATCTAGGCAGCGCGCCGGCTTACCACGTCACCTTCTCGCGGGTAATCGTGACCGCGCCGCTGCCGGCCAGATGCACACGGTTGACGGTGCCGGCATGATCGGGCGAGCCGGAATACTGCGCCTCGACCGCACCGCTGCCGACGCGAGCGTGGCGGTTCCAATGGCCGAGCGCCACGTAATCGGCGCCCGTCGCGTCGATCTCGTCGGCGCCGATCAGCCAGGAGGGGCGCAGATGGGTCGTGCGATCGGGCTTTGCTTCGTAATGGCCGTGTGCCACGGCGATCTGCCAGAAGCTGCGTCGCCGTCGCGGCTGCGGTAAAGGATCCATATCACGGTAATCGCGATGTGCGTTACCCCATATCTCCAGTGCAAGATCGGGAAACAGCACCGCCTCGTCATGCGTCACGCCGAGAACATGAACATTGGCGAGCCCGGCGATCGCGTCGCGATGAAAGACGGAATCGGGAATGGCCGGGTCGTGATTCCCGGGCAGAATCACGACCGGCATGCCGGCTGCGTCGAGAAGCTGCGCCGTGCGCGCCACGAGATCGGGCGACAGGCGATTGTGCTCGAACGTGTCGCCCGCGAGAATCGCGACATCGGCCTTGAGCGCGCGCGCCGCGGCGAGCACGACACGCAGGCCGGCGGTGCCGTCGCCCTGATGCACCGGCTCCGTGAAGCCCTCGCTGACATGGATGTCGGAGCTGTGCACCACCACGACATCGACGCCGGGCGGGGCATAGGATTTACGATGCGGCGTAATTACAGTCATTTCATGTCCGCGGAACGAGGCCGGCTATAGAATGCCGCTATGGCACCGGTCAACAACCGCGCCTTTTATCGTCGTCATATCGGGAGTAGACTTGGGGCTCATCCCGAACCGTTACCGAGAGGTCACGACAGATGCGCTATGTCGTCGACGCGCCGGATGGCAAGACCTGGTTCCGGCTGGAAAACGAAATCGAAGCGGCGCAAGAATCCGAGCTGATGCGCCATGCCGTCGAGAAGCATTTTCGCTTGGAATGGGAGAAGGCGGCGCAAACCTACCAGCCGCCGTCGCGGACGTTCTTCGAGCAGCAGATCGGCCTCACCGCGCATGTGCTACGCGAGATGCCGCTGTTCCTGAGCCTGCGCGACATCGACGGCAACGCCCATGTCACGGCGATGCTGCCGCCGGGCGGCCGGCCTGATCCGTCCTTCCGGACCATCATCGTCGGCCCCGGCAATGCCGACCCCTACGCGGCCGAGGCTGAGGCGATCAAGGCTTTGGGCGATCATTTTGGCATCGCGCTCGAACGCGAGCGCTGCTACCCTTATCGTCGCGCTTGAGACTGGAGGAGGTCACCATGGGCCTGACGTTGGAACAATTCGCGGCCGAATGCCATCGCGCGCTCGCCGCCGATCCGGGTGTCAAAGGACGCAAGCAGATTTGCGCACTGGTCGAAGAGGCCTGCAAGGACAAGGAGTTCGTATCCAAATATCTGGGCGATGATGTCGGGCAGCGAGACATCCTTTACGAGGATCCCGAGCTCGGCTTCTGTGTCTGCGCCCACGTTTACCACGACGCGCGCGAAAGCCAGCCGCATGATCACGGCTCGGCCTGGGCGATCTACGGCCAAGCCGCGGGCGAGACCGTGATGAACGATTGGTCGCTGGTCGAGCCAGCGGGCGAAGGCAAGATGGGCAAAGTCAAATTCGTGCAAAGCTATCCGCTGAAGCCTGGCATGGCGCATCTCTATAACGAAGGCGATCTGCATTCGCCGCGACGTGACGGACCGACCAAGCTGTTGCGCATCGAGGGCAAGAATCTCGACAAGGTACGGCGCTTCGGCTACCGGGCCGTCTGAGCGCCGATCGAACTTGAACGGTATGAACGCCCGGCCCACGCCGGGCGTTCGCCTTTCTAGCGCAGCCCGCCCGGGATGGCCGAAGTCGCGTTCGCGCCCCAATTGACGATATAGGCGTCGCCGCGTTCGAGGAAGGATTGCACGATGCGCAGGAAGCGCTCGGGCTGATCGGATTCGATCACATGCGCGGCGTCGTAGACATAGGCGAGATGCGAGCCCGCGATCTGCGCCTTGAGGAACTGCCCGGCCTCGCGCGGAATGATCTCGTCCTTGGTTCCCATCAAGATCAAGGTCGGTGCCTTGATCGATGCGACCCTCGACGGCAGCACCTCATCCGCAAGCGAGATCGCGCGGTAATGATCGAGCATGCGCCGATTGCCCTGGAGCTGCTCCGGCGGCTTGGTCATGGGCGGGGCACGATCAGGATAGGCGAAGAGCTTCTTCCGCGCCTCGGCCGGATCGGCGGGCAGCCCGCCCTTGCCGCCAGCCGGCACGCCCGCCGGCGCCTCGAGCACGAGGTGATCGACCTTGTCGCCGTGCTTCACCGCAAGCCACAACGCCTCCCAGCCGCCGAAAGATTGCCCGATCACGTCGCAGGGCTTGCCGATCATCTCGTCGGCAAAAGCCGCGGCGAGATCGGCCAATTGCTCTATCGAAGCGACGCTCGCATGGACCGGCGTGCCGTCGAAACCCGGCGTCAGCGGCGCGAAGATCTTGTAGCGCTGGGCCAACGCTTCGAGCGGCTTTGAGGCGGAGAAGCCGCCCGCGGGATGAAGATAGAGAAGCGGCGCGCCGCTGCCGGCGACGAAATAGGTGACCTCGCCGGAAGGGAGTTTTACGGTCTGGCGTTCGAACGGCATCGCTCTGGGTCCAATCCTCTTCTCGCCGCCCTCAGAGATTTTTGAGCGCCGGCTGCACGCGGTCGCGGAACAATTCCATGCCGCGGCGGACCACCTTATCGGGCATGTTGCCGACCTTCATGGTGAATTGCTCGATGCCATGGCCCAGCGCCTGGTGCACGCGCTTGATCTGCGCGACCACGGTCTCGGGGCTGCCGCAATAGACCGAGCCGGCCTCGATCTGCTCTTCGAGGCTGCGCGCGCGCAAGGTGGCGAGACGCGCCTCGAATCGCTCGCTCGATCCTTCCTGCTGATAGTAGCGTGTCTTCTGGATGACGAGCTGCTGCGCGCTGCGCTGCGGCCGCATCAGGATGTGGTGAAAATAGTCGAGCGCCTTGCGCATATGCTCACGCGCTTCTTCGTCGGTGTCGGCGATGCAGGTGTGATGGCCGATGAGGATGTCCTCGGGCACGGGCTCCCAGCCATTGGCGCGGGCGGTCTTGTAATAGAGATCGATATTGGCGCGCGCGAGCTTCAAATCGGCGATCAGCACGATGCCGAGCTTGGCGCGATGCTCGGCGACGAACACGACCGATTCCTCGTTCGTGCCCGACATCAAAAGGCGCGGATGCGGCTTCTGATAGGGGCGCGGCCAGATCGAGACCGAGGGGAATTGATAGAACTCGCCCTCCCACCCGAAAGGCTCGGGCTCAGTCCACGCCTTGATGATGAGTGCCACCGCCTCGCGCAGCCGCGCGCGTGATTCGCTCGGCGGCACGTTATAGGCGATGTATTCGTGCGGAATGCCGCGCATCATGCCGGCGAGCACGCGACCGCCGCTCATCACGTCGAGCATCGCGTATTCCTCGGCGACGCGCACGGGATTGAGCAGCGGCACGAGATTGCCGAGCATGGCGAGGCCGACACGCTTGGTGCGATGGACCAGCGCCGCGCCGAT
>JBJKPV010000255.1:0-7589 GCA_046706015.1 Allostellaceae bacterium
GCATCGTCGGCGGACCGCAGCGCATCGTCGAGCCTGTGACCAAATGGGCGACCCAGGCGACCAGTGTCCACACGCTTTATGAGCAGACCGTGCGCGCCGGCGAAATGGCACAGCACATTCCCGCGGGACCGACCTATCTCAACGTGCCGCTCGAGCACATGCTGTCGGAATGGACGCCGCCGCAAAAGCTGCGTGACGTCCCGCCGGTGCCGAAGCTGCAAGCGATGGCAGGCGACATCGAGAAGGTCGCGGCACTTCTCCTCAAGGCGAAGAACCCGGTGGTCGTCACCGATTCCGTCGGCAAGGAGCCCGAGGCGTTCCGGCAATTGGTGCAGCTCTGCGATCTGATGGCGATTCCCGTGGCCGAGGGCCGCGTCACCGCCTATGGCAATTTCCCCAAGGACCATGCGATGTATCTCGGCATGGATGCGCCGCGCATCGCCAAGGAAAGCGACTGTGTGCTGCTCGTCAAATCGCGCGCGCCCTGGTATCCGCCGAGCGACCGGCCGCAAAACGCGACCGTCGTCGCGATCGCGGAGAATCCGCTCAAAGGCCAGTATCCCTATCAGAACCTTCAGGCCGATCTCTATCTCGAGGGCGATGTCGCGACTTCGCTGAAGCTCCTGGTCGAAGCCGTGAAGGCGGGTGGCGCGGAAGCGGGCAAATATTCCGAGCGGCGCGCGCGGATCACGGCCGATCACGGCAAATGGGCCGACCGCATGCGTAGCGCCGAGCAGGCGGCCAAGGAGAAATCGCCGATCGATCCGCTCTGGCTCGCCGGCGCCATCCGCGAAGTGATGCCGAAGGACACGATCTATCTCGAAGAGACAATCATGCATAGCGGTTTGCTCAAAGAGCATCTGCCGTGGAACGAGCCGCAAGGCTTCTTCACCGTCGGCGGCGGGTTGGGGCAAGGCACCGGCATCGCCTTGGGCGTTAAGCTTGCCGCACCGAAGCGCCCGGTGGTGCTCTTCATCGGCGACGGCGCCTTCCTTTACAACCCGATCACCCAGGCGCTCGGCGCGTCGCGCCAGCACAACCTGCCGATCATGATCATCGTCTGCAACAACAAGAAATACTCGGCGATGCAGCGCAACCACACGGAATACTATCCGAAGGGCGCAGCGGTTCAGCACGATGTCTGGCACGGCGTCCATATCGACGGACCAGAATATTCCGATCTCGGCAAGCCTTTCGGCTTCCACGGCCAGCGCGTGGAGAAGCCGGGCGAACTCGTCGGCGCGCTGAAGGCGGGTCTCGCCGCGATCCAAAGCGGCACGACCTCGATCCTCAACGTCATGCTGAGCCGGTAACACCCACCCTCTCCGCCCAATGGGCGGATAGGGTGCGACCCGCGGATCGAAATCCGCGGGGAGCGGGTGAGGTGGGTGCTGGTGGCGTGAAGCGTTGAACGACACCTCACCCTTCCCATTGTTTGACAATGGGCCCCTTCCCTCTCCCCGCTTCGCGCGGAGAGGGAGAACTCATGCTCGCCGTCATCACCAAACCCGACAATAGCGGCCCGCTCCTGACCGAGCGGCCGGTGCCGACGCCCGGCCATGGCGAGGTGTTGATCAAGATCGCGGCCGCCGGCGTCAACGGCGCCGATTTGAGCCAGGCCAGGGGCCGCTACCCGGTGCCACCGGGTGCCACCGACATATTGGGCCTTGAAGCCTCGGGCGAGATCACGGCGCTGGGCGAGGGCATCACGCAGTGGAAGGTCGGCGACAAGGTCTGCGCGCTGCTGATCGGCGGCGGCTATGCCGAATACGTGACGGTGCCGGCCGTCCAATGCCTGCCGGTGCCGAAACGCCTGAGCCTCATCGAGGCGGCGGCTTTGCCAGAATGCGTCATCACCGTCTGGCTCAATGTCTTCGAGCTCGGCGCGCTGAAGCCCGGCGACCGTCTCCTCGTCCATGGCGGCGCCTCGGGCATCGGCACGACGGCGATCCAGATCGCCCGCGCGCTCGGCTCCACGGTCGCGATCACGGCCGGCTCGGCCGAGCGATGCCGGCGCTGCGCGGAATTGGGCGCCGCGCTGGTGATCGATTACAACACACAGGACTATGTCGAGATCATCGAAAGGGAATTCGGCCGCCGCGCCATCGATGTCGCGCTGAACATGGTTGGCGGCGACTACGTGATGCGCGATGTGAGGCTGCTCGCTCAGGGCGGGCGGCTGGTCATGATCGCGGCGCGCAAGGGCAGCAAGATCGAGTTCGACTACACCGCCTTGACCGAGAAGGACGGCCGCCTCACCGGCTCGCGGCTGCGGCCGCGCCCGATCGCCGAGAAAGGCCGCCTTGCCGTCGCGGTCAAGAAAGCGGTGTGGCCCTTGATCGAGGACGGCCGATTCAGGCCGGTGATCGACAAGACCTATCCCCTGACCGAGATCGCCGCCGCGCATGCCCACATGGCCGGCTCGCATATCGGCAAGATCCTGCTAACGCTCTAAGCCCCCCGCTCCTTCGCCGAGCGACGTTGCCCGCTGTGCTGCCCTAATTTTGCGCAGCGTGCCCATTTTCTTGACGCTATGATCCGGTCCCCGGCAGGACGGCCGGCATCAAGCGCTGCTCGCGAGACATTTTTGATCAACATCGACAATGACCGATAGCGTTCTCCTGACGAGTCTCTCGCCCGCGCGGCGCCGCGTCGCCTTCGGCGTTCTGCTCCTCGGCGCGTTCATGCCGCCGCTCAACGTCTTTATCGTCACCATCGCGCTCCCCTCGATCCGCGCGAGCCTCCATGCGAGCGGTTCGGAGACCGGACTTATCATTTCGGGCTATGCCTCGGCCTTTGCCGTGTGCCTCGTCACCGGCGGTAGACTCGGCGATCTCTTCGGCCGGCGCTTCATGTATTTGATCGGCATGGTCGGATTCACGCTGACCTCGCTGTTGTGCGGCCTCGTCCCCAATGCCGAGCTCCTGGTCGCGGGGCGCGTGCTCCAAGGCGCGGCGGCGGCGCTGATGGCGCCGGCGGTGCTCGCCGCCTTGCGCTCGCTCTTCAGCCAGGAAGAGATTCCCTGGGCCCTCAATATCTACGGCACCGGCATCGGCTTGGCGGTGGCGGGCGGGCAGTTCCTCGGCGGCGTTCTTGTCGCCGCGGATCTCTGGGGCTTGGGTTGGCGCTCGGCCTTTCTCGTCAATGTGCCGGTCGGGATTTTGGCGCTCATCATCGCGCCTTTCCTCGTTCCCGAAAGCGGCGGGCAGGATCGGCCGCGGCTCGATCTCGTCGGCGTCGCGCTGCTGACCGCGACATTGACCTGCGTGGTGCTGCCGCTCTCGATCGGGCGCGATCGCCATTGGGCGCCCTGGGTACTGCTGCTCCTCGCCGCCGCGCTGCCGCTGCTGCTGGCTTTCTTCCTCTACGAGCGGTCGCTGACGCGGCGCGGCGGCATGCCGATCCTCGACGCGACCTTGCTGCGGCTGGGCAGCTTCCGGCGCGGATTGCTGGCGGCGCTGCTCTTCTTCTTCACCACGCCCTTCTATCTTTTCTTTTCGCTCTATCTCCAGGCCGGGCTGGGCCAGGGCGCGCTCGCCGCCGGCCTTGCCGTGCTGCCCTATGGCGTCGCCAATTTCGTCGCGCCGATGATGGCGACGCGCGCGCCGCCGGAATGGCGGCGCTATCTCTTCGGCGTCGGCATGGCGGTGGAGATCCTGGGCTATGGCGGCGTCGCGCTCTGCGGCCTGACGCAGACGGGCGGCGTCCTACTCTTCGTCGCGCTCTTCACCGGCGGCTTCGGCCAGGGGATCGCTTTGCCCGAGCTCATCAACACGATCCTCGGCGATGTGCCGCACACGCATACAGGCCTCGCCGCCGGCATCATGAACTCGACCTTGCAGATCGGCGCCGCGGTCAGCGTCGCTTCGATCGGCAGCCTGTTCTTCACTGTCCTCGGTGCGGGAAGCGGACCGGTCGCCTATGGCACCGCTTTCGCCGGCGCCATGGCGGCGGTCATTCTGGCCTTGACCCTCTCGATGCTCTTAGGTCTCCGCAAGCCGCGCGGCTGAGGGCGGGGCCGCGCCTGGAGCGTTTTCCGCCGAAGTGGAAGCCGGTTCGGCGCAGAAAACGCGACAAAACCAACCAATCTAGAGTGGACGCGACCCGGCGCGCTCGGCCGCGCGCCATAAATACCAGCTCGCAACCGTGCGGTAAGGCGCCCAGCGCGCGCCGTGCTTGGCCACATCCTTGGGCGCCGGCATCTTGCGCTTGCGGAAGGTGAGCGCGAAACCCTTGCGGATGCCGAAATCGTCGACCGGCAGAATGTCCGGCCGGCCGAGGCGATGCATCAGCAGCATCTCGACCGTCCAGCGGCCGATGCCGCGCACTTCGGTCAAGCACTCGATCAAAGCCTCGTCTTCCATCTTATTGGCGTCGGCAAGGCTCGGGACCGCGCCGTCTGCGGCCTTCTTCGCGAGATCGCGCAGTGCCAAGAGCTTCGCGCGCGACAAGCCGACGCCGCGCAGCTTCGCCTCCGACGCGCGCAGGATCTGGGCCGGTGTCGGCCCGTCTTGCGCGCGCGGGAACGCGGCGCAGAGCCGCGCGAAGATCGCCGCCGCGGCCTTGCCATGGAGCTGCTGATAGACGATCGCCTCCGCGAGCGCGAGAAAGAGGCTCGATGTGCGCTTCAAGCGCATGCGGAAGGGACCGATCTCGGCGACGAGCTGCGCCAGCATCGGATCGGCGCCGCGCAAATGCTCGAGCGCGAAAACCGGATCGAAGCCGAAGGCGCCGTCGCCATCGAAAAGGGCGGCGCCGTTCTGGGTCGGCACGCGCTCCAGCGCCAAGAGACGCAGCTTGGTCGCGATCCCACCCTCGGCGGAGAAGGCGCCGAGCTTGCCGCCGGCGCCGAGCACGCGATGGCAGGGGACGATGATGGCGAAAGGATTACGCCGCAGCGCCTGTCCCACCGCGCGCGCAGCACCGGGTGCATCGAGCCGCGTCGCGACCTCGCCATAAGAAAGCGTCTCACCCGGCGGAATCGCGCGCACCGCTTCATAAACCCGGCGATGGAAAGGTGGCACGCCGTTCATGTCGAGCGCGATCGCCGAAAGATCGCCCGCCTCGCCTTGAAGCGTATCGGTAATCGCGCGCAGCATCGGCGCGATCGCGGGCGGCGGCGCGGCCTCGGGCGCGTCGGGAAAGCGCTCGCGCAGCGCCGCGCGCGTCTTGGCCTCGCGCGCCTCGGGCAAGAGCAGCGCGATCACGCCATAGGTGCTCCAGGCGATGCCGCAGCGCCCGATCGCCGTATCGAAAACCGCATAGCCCAAAGCCGTCATGGCAGCGCGATCCTAGAGCACGATTGTATCGGAAAGAAGCAGGCCGCTTCTTTCCGATACGTGAATCGTGCTCCCGATTCAAAAAAGATAGACCATGATTCACGCGTGAAACGGAATCAGCTCCGATTCCGTTTCACGCGAACATGGTCTAGCACCGGCGCTGCGCGGCGACGATACAAGCCGAAGCGGACTGCTTTCCGCTCCGTGAGAGCGCGCTAGCGCAAGCCGCCCGAGGCAAGAAGGATTTCGCCGGTCAGCCAGCCCGAATCCGAAGAGGCCAGGAATACGGCGATCGGCGCGATGTCTTTGGGTTGTCCGAGCCGACCGAGCGGCGTCTGCTCGATCATCCGCTTTTCAAAATCGCTTCCCGGCACACCCGCCGTATGGAGTCCCTCCGTCTCCACGCCACCCGGATTGATCGAGTTCACGCGAATCTTCCGTGGCGCCAATTCTTTCGCCAGCACGGGCGTGATCGTGTCCACCGCGCCTTTGGTCGCGGTGTAGACCGACGTCTCCGCGAGCGCCATGCTTGTGCCGGTCGAGCCGATATTGATGATGCTGCCGCCCTCCGGGCCGAATTGCGCCACGGCTTCTTTCGTCACCTGAAGTAAGCCGAACACGTTCGTGCCGAACTGACGGCTGAATTCCGCCTCCGTCAACTCTTGGATGGGAAAGAATTTGTAGACGCCCGCATTGTTGACCAACACGTCGAGCTGGCCAAACGCGTTCTTCGTGTCCTCGAACAACCGCTTCACGTCGGCGGGTTTGGAAACATCTGCCTGCACGGCAATCGCCTTGCCGCCCTTTGCCTCAATATCGCTTACGACGCGCGACGCGCCGTCGTGGTCGGTGGCGTAATTGACCACGACCGAAGCTCCCTCCGCACCCAATCCGCGCGCGATCCCCGCGCCGATACCCTTGGAGGCGCCCGTGACGACGGCGACCTTGCCTGCAAGCTTGCCCATGACACACTCTCCTACATTCAATTCGACAATTATCTAATTATCGAACTGTTCCTTGCAAGAGGGAACTGGGCGAAACCCTCCCTAAATTTTCGATAGGCGATCCAAGTAGGCGTGCAGAACGTCGCGCTCGACGACCAAGCTGGCGAATTTGCCCTCCCGGATGATCCGGATCAGCCCGGCGTTCTCTAATTCCTTCATATGGTGGGAGAGCGTTGCCATGCTGATCTTGTGCGAGCGATGAAGGACGCTGCACGGTAGAGGCTCGCCCGCTTCGCCGATCTGCTTCAGTATCTGGAAACGCCGAGGTTCCGCCAAGGCGCGGGCGATGGCGGTAAATTGGCGCTCCGTTAGTTTGACGCGCTTGGCGGCAATCATGCTCGAAACCTACATGGCGTCGCACGGGCTGACCAGGGTTTCCAATGCCAGCCCCGTTGACCGCCAAGGCCGCAAAAACTCACGCAAGCACTTGAACCCTTAGGGTTCGTTCCGCGCCGGCCGTCCTCGCCTCGGCATGCTGTTCCTGCTAAACTCGTTCATCTGTCGGCCGCACCGACAGGCACGAGACAGCGAAAGGGTGGGCCATGGAAGCGTCAGCAAACCGGAAATTCGATGTCGGCGGCGTCATGCTCGACCGGCCTTTCCGCATCAGCCGCTTGGGCCATTTCGGCTTCTTCACCGACCACATGAAGGAGTCGCTGCATTTCTATCTCGATCTGCTCGGCTTCCAGATGTCGGACCCGCTCGATTTCGCCCATCGCGTCCCGCCCGAGCATAAGGGCAAGTTCGAGACCACCGGCTATTTCACGCGCTTCAACGGCGACCATCATAATTTCGTCCTGTTCCCGCGCCGCGCCTTCGAGGTGATGGCGGGCCTGCCCAAGCACCACGTCGTCAATCAGATCACTTGGCAGGTCGGCAGCCTCAAGCAAGTGGTCGATGCCTGCGGCTGGATGGAGAGCCGCGATATCGCGATCGACCGCTCCGGCCGCGACATGCCGGGCTCCAACTGGCACACCTATATGCGCGACCCCGAGGGCAGCCGCAACGAAGTCTATTACGGCATGGAGCAGATCGGCTGGAACGGGCGTTCGAAGCCCTTACCGATGCACAACCGCCACTTCGCCAAGGCCGCCGATCTGCCGCAGATCCCGGAATGGAAGGAAGTGAACGACGCCGTCGCGGCGGGCGTCGATCTGATGTCGGGCGTGCGCAACGAAGAGAAGCTCCCGCTCGATTACGCGGTCAGCGGCGTCCTGCTGCCGCGGCCCTTCCGCATCACCAATATCGGGCCGGTACGGCTGCTGGCTGATGACCTCGACAAGGTCGCGAATTTCTACACCGCGAC
>JBJKPV010000256.1:0-7808 GCA_046706015.1 Allostellaceae bacterium
TTCCACACCACCGGCTTCGCCGACCGCAACTATGAGCGGCTCGATCAGACCGTTCCCTATATGATCGAGGATGGCGGCGAGATCCCGACGGTGCTCGATGCCGCGGCGCGCGCGAGCGTCACCGCTGAGTTCGAGAGGGCCGTGCGCGCGCTCGGCATCGACTGGGGACCGGCCAAGGGCGACATGGTGTTCGGCGATGACGGCAAGCCTTACGTGATCGAGATCGCGGCACGGCTTTCCGGCGGCAATTTCTGCTATGACAAAGTGCCCTGGTCCACCGGCGTCGACATCGTCGATATCCTCGTCGATATGGCGGTCGGCAATCCTATCGATCCGAAGCGCTTCGAGCCCGATCGCGCGCTCGCCACGGCGCAGCGCTATTTCTTTCCGCCGCCCGGCCGCATCGCGGCGATCGATGGCCTGGAGCGCGTCCGCGCCATGCCGCAGATCCGCAAGCTCGACCTATGGGCCAAGCCCGGCGACACGGTCCCCGCGGCAGAGAACCACCCGTCGCGCGTCGGCTATGTGATCGCCTGCGCGCCCAACCGTGCCGCTGCTATCGCCGCGGCCGAGCAAGCGATAGACGCCGTCGAATTCACCATCGCCTGAGACGCACGCCGCGCGGACCTGCCGCGCGCTCGCGCAAGAATCCGTTAACCAACCCCATGCGATCTTGCGTTGACGGCATCGCTTTGAAGAGCAAGGCGCGCCGCCGCCCGATTGACTCCTTTTGCTGTGGCCATGACCCTGTCACCACGTAATTGCGCCTCCGCTCGAGCGGGACAAACCCGGGTCTGGACCGCGTTTCACTTGAATCTGATGTTCTCCTCGATCGAGGAGGAATCGCGGCCGACCGTGATCGAGCGTTGCTATTGGCCGCTCCTGCGCGCGGTCGAGGCGACCGGCTTTCCTGTCGGCGTCGAGCTCACCGGCTACACGCTCGCGACCATCAACCGGCTCGACCCCGCCTGGATCGAAAAGCTGCGCGCTTTGAGCGAGGCCGGCTTGGTCGAGCCGATCGCCAGCGGCGAGGCGCAGCTGATCGGTCCGCTCGCACCCGCCGTGGTCAACGCCGCCAATCTCCGTCTCGGCAATCTGACCTACGAGCGCCTGCTCGGGCGCCGGCCGAAGCTCGTCCTGGTCAACGAGCAATGCTTCAGCCGCTCGATGATCGATCACTATGTCGAGGCGGGCTATGACGGCTTTATCACCGATTGGGACAATGTCCATCTTGCCCACCCCGATTGGGACCCGGCTTTGCGCTACGCGCCACAACTGGCGCTCGGCAGCACGGGCCGCGCACTTCCCGTGCTGTGGAGCCTGACGGTCGCGTTTCAAAAGCTGCAGCGCCTCGCCCATGGCGTCGAAGACCGCGCCGCCTATCGAAGCTGGCTCAACCGCCAGCTCGACCAGCATGTCCCCGCGCTGAATCTTTACTGCAATGACGGAGAGATCTTCGATTTCCGCCCCGGCCGGTTCGAGGCCGAACCGGCGCCGTCGGCCAGCTCCGAATGGGGCGTGATCGAGAGCCTCTTTGGCGAGCTGTGCGACGATCCGCGTGTCTTGTGCAGCCTGCCCTCGGATGTGCTCGCGAGCCTCCGTCCAGCGGAGGCCGCGGTACCGCTGGCGCTCACCACGGCCGCGATGCCGCTGCCGACCAAGAAGCAGGAGAAGTATAACGTCCTGCGCTGGGCCGCGACCGGGCGCGACGATCTCGGTATCAACGCGCGCTGCCTCGCCCTTGCCCGCCGCCTCCGCGACTCTCTCTCCGCCACCGACGAGGATTGGCGCGAGCTGTGCTATCTCTATTCGAGCGATTTCCGCACCCACGTGACGTTGCGGCGCTGGGCCGCCTATCGCGAGCGTCTTGCCGCTTTCGAGCGGCGGTGGAACCAGGGCGCCGCCGCGACCGCAAACCGCGCCGCGTCGGTCGATCGCAAGGGGGCGGCCGTTCCGCCGGATGCCGACGGAATCATCCGCCTCGGCACTGCAGCGATCGGCATCGAGCTGAACGCCAAGCGCGGCCTCGCCGTTCACCGCCTCTGGCAAGGCGATCGCGCCGAGAACTGGCTCCTCGGCACCATTCCCTTCGGCTATTACGACGACATCAGGCTCGGCGCCGATTTCTATACCTCCCATCTCGTCTTTCAGCAGCCCGGCAAAGCGCAGGTTACGGATCTGCTGCCGGTCGAGGCGTCGCTCGCGACCGAGGCCAACTGGCTTTCCGTCCGCGCGAAGCTCAAGACCGCGCTGGGATCGGTCGAGAAGGAATTGCGCCTTCATCGCGACGAGCCGCGTCTCGACCTGCTCTACCGCCTCGACTGGCCGGTGCAGCCGCTTGGCGTCTTACGGCTGGGCCATGTGACGGCCAATCCCGAAGCCTTCGATGCCGATGCGATGTGGTACGAGACTCATAGTGGCGGCATGGCTCCCGAGCGTTTCGCGCTCAATGGCACCGATTTCGATCACGGCAGGCCGGTCTCGCATCTCGTCTCGGCCAGTACCGCGCTCGGCATGACCGAAGACGTGATTAGATTCGGCGATGCGCGCCGGCGCGTCGCCATCGCCGCCTTGCGCGAGCAGACCGCCGCCGTGCCGATGGTGGTCTGGCGCCGCCTCAAGCATGGATTCTTTTTCCGCATCGCCTTTTCCGCGGGCGAGATCGACGACACCGTCAAGACCGGCGATCCCAGCCGCGCCGAGCACTGGCCGATGACGATCGGCTTCAGCATGACGCTCGACGCCGCCGCCTAGAGCTCGAGCCCAGGAGAGAGCCCTCATGGTCATGTTCATCGCCGAGGTATCGAGCAATCACGCACGCGACCTCGGCCGCTGCCTCGATTTCGTCGACACCGCGGCGGGGATCGGCTGCGACGCGGTAAAGTTCCAGCTCTTCCGCGTCGACGAGCTATTCGCGCCGGAAATCCTCGCGCGGAGCGCCGCGCATCGCCAGCGCAAGGATTGGGAGCTGCCGACCGAATTCCTGCCCGCGATCGCCGAACGCTGCGGCGAGCGCGGCGTCGAGTTCACCTGTACGCCCTTCTCGCTTCAGGCCGTGACCGATCTCGCGCCCTTCGTGACTCGTTACAAGATCGCGTCCTACGAGCTTACCTGGCCGGCGCTGATCGAGGCCTGCGCCGGCACGCACAAGCCGCTCATCCTCTCGACCGGCATGGCAACATCCGACGAGATCGCCGCCGCCGTCGTCCATTTCCGTCGTTCCGGGGGGCGCGACCTCACCCTTCTCCACTGCGTCTCGGGCTACCCGCATCCGGTCGAAGATGCCAATCTCGCCGCGATCGAAACCTTGCGCCGCGCGCATCACTGCCCGATCGGCTGGTCCGATCACTCCGCCTCGCCCGGCGTCATCCAGCGCGCGATCCATCGTTGGGGTGCGAGTGTCGTCGAGTTCCACCTCGATCTCGACGGCACCGGCGACGAATTCAAGACCGGTCACTGCTGGCTGCCGCCGGCGATCGAGCGCGTCATGGCCGAAATCCGCGACGGGCTTCGTGCCGACGGCGACGGCGTCAAGCAGCCCATGCCGGCCGAGATCGCCGACCGCGATTGGCGCGCCGATCCGAGCGACGGTTTACGCCCGATGAAGCGCCTGCGCGCCGACTGGATGCCCGCCGCATGACGACCTGCGCCATCATTCAAGCCCGGATGGGCTCCTCGCGCTTTCCCGGCAAGATGCTGCGCGAGATCGCCGGCAAGCCGGTGATCTGGCATGTGGTCCATCGCCTGCACAAGTGCGCGAGCGTCGACCGGATCATTCTCGCCACCTCGGATCAGGAAGCCGACGACACGCTCGCCGAGTACGTCACCGCACTCGGCGTCACCGTCGTCCGTGGCTCCGAGCAAAACGTGCTGCGGCGATTCATCGCGGCCTTGAAGCGCACCGACGCCGATGTGATCCTGCGCATCACCGGTGATTCGCCGCTGATCGACCCGGTCCTCATCGACCGTCTCGTCTCACGGCTGCGGCAAAGCGGCGCCGACTATGTCACTTTCGCGGCGCCGGCGAGCGATTGCGGCATCGATCCGGTGACCCGCCAGACCCTTCTCCGCCTCGCCGCCAAGCGCGGCGATCATCCCGCCGCGATCGAGCATGTCACTGGATATTTTGCGGTCGATCCCGCTTTCGCGCGGCGTGCGGTGCTGCCGGCCTTCGGCGAGAACCGCTTTGTCGAGGGCGCTCGCTTCAGCGTCGATACGCCGGCGGATCTCGCCTTTTTCGAGGAAATCTATCGTCGTCTCGGCGCCGCGCCCGGCGAGGCCAAGTTTCTCGACGCGATCGCGCTGTTGCGCTCGGATCCTTCGCTGCTCGCGATCAACGCCCATGTGCGCCAGCGCCGCGCCGACGAGCGCGCGGCCTCGATCCTCATCCGCTGCGATGGCGGTCACGCTCAGGGCCTCGGCCATGTCGTGCGCTGCCTCGCTATCGCGCGCGAATTGCGCGAGCGCTATTCCGCAGCCGTGCGCTTCGCGCTGGGCGGCGATGAAGCCGCCTTCGCGCTGGTGCGCGCCGAGGACTTCCCGATCACGCCGGTCGCGCCCGGCCGCGCCGACTCTCTGTCCAGGCTTCTCGGCGGCTCGCCACCCGACGCCGTGCTGATCGATCTGCGCACGGCCTTTGACGAGGCCGAGATCGATGCGTTTCGCCGCGCCCGCTGCCGGATCGCCGTTCTCGACGATCCGGGGGAGCGACGCCTCCATGCCGATCTCGCCTTCTTTCCGCCGAGCGGCGCAAAGCTCGATTGGCGTGGCGCCGTGGGCGAGCGTCTCGTCGGCTTCGATTGGATTCCGCTGCGACGCCAATTCGCCCCGCCCCCGCCGCGTCGCCTCGGCGAGCCCAAATTGGCGCTCATCCTCGGCGGCGGCAGCGATCCATCGGGGATCGGTTATCGTTTTCTTGCAAGCGCCGCGCGCGCGCTACCCGATAGCTGGCGCATCGCGATGGTGATCGGCCCCGCCGCCGCCGAGGATCCGCGCCTCGAAGATATGGCAAGGCTGCTCGGACCTCGCCTCTCGCTCGAGCGCCAGGTCGGCGACATGGCGGCCCTGATGGCCCGTGCCGATCTTGCTCTCGCCTCTTTCGGCATGAGCGCCTATGAGCTCGCCGCGGTCGGCGTGCCGATGCTGCTGCTGTGCCTATCCGAGGATCATGCGCGCTCGGCGGCATCCCTCGCCGATAACGGCGCGGCCGAGATCTTGGGCGTGGCGCAACGAATCAAGGATGGCGCGATCGACCGGGCCATCGCACGCCTTTCAACCGACGAGGCGCAACGCGAAGAGTTGGGACGGAAAGGCCGCCGCCTTGTCAACGGCGCGGGCGCGCGCCGCATCGCGGACCGCCTCGTCGCGCTCGCCAATTCACCCGGTTTGATCACCACCGCCGCGCAATAAGCGCAGCCTCCCCACACCCGGCCGCGATCCTCGTCGCGGCAAAGATTGCCGCCGCAGTCACGGCAGAGATTGCCCCTCGCGCCGCTCCACGAGGCCGGCGTATTTCCAAAACCCGCATCCAATCAAGCCTTTAGGCGCGCGCTCGATCGTGGCATGCGCTTTGCTCCATTGCGGTCGAGACAACAAGGCTTCGTGAATGACTGCGCAACCCATCAGCTCGGTGCCGAGTGCGACCAAGGCGCCGTCCGCTCCCTCGCAGAGCGGGCATGGGGTTGGCGCGTTCATCAACCACCTCGGCAGCGACGCGACGTCGCAGAATTCGATCGCCACGTTCGCCGGCTCGCACACGCGCCTGCCGGCCTGGCACAAGACGAGCAAGACCGCACACGCCGCCAACGACTCCAACCCCGCGCCGGCGTCGTCGACGGCACAAGTCGCGCCTTTGGCGCAGCCGGTTCAGCCTTCATCCAACCCGCAGGCCGACTCGGCCGGCAATACTGCGGGAACCGCATCGAACACGCCGACGTCCCAAGCTTTCACACTCCCTTCCAGCGGCGCCGCCTCGGACGCCATCGCAAGCGCGAAGGCAGGCGCCGCCAATCCGGCCCTCGCAAGCAGCGCCAACTCCGCGCTTAGGGGCTTCAGCGCTCTGCTCAATGCCGGCGCTTCGATCTCGTCGCTCGGCCGAAAGAGCGTGGCTGCCGAGTTGGGCGGCACGTCGATCACCACGAACCTCAGCACGAACAATGTGAGCCTGCCGACCAACCTGCTCGCGCAAGTACAGCGCAGCATGGGCGACGCGTCCGACAACGCCACGCCATCGCCGCTGCCGCCCGGCACCGCGACGACACAGCAGACGGGCCAGGCCGGCGCCACTTTCGCCGCGAACCAATTCGGCGCGCCAGGCGCGACCGCGACCAGCGCCCTGGCGATCGCCGCAGCGCTCGACGCCGCCGCGGCACAACAAGCGAAACAATCGGCCGCCTCGCAAACGCCCGACGCCAAAGCAACCGATGCCGGCTCACCCTCTGCGCCCGCCGACGCCAAGGCAAACGCCGCGACGAATATTTCGACGCTGCCCGGCGCCGCGGCGCTCAACGCCCGCATCGTCGCCGGTGCGACCAATCTCAGCGTCCATCCCAATCAGGCTGCGACCCCGTCCTCCGCGACGCTCACGCAACCGCAAGATCCCAATGCCGGCGTCATGCCGCCAAGCACAGGTACGCCTGCTCTTGGCGCGAAGCCGGGCACCGACGCCGGAATCGCCACGGCTGCCAACGCCGCCGCGAACAGCCCCCTTACCGGCGCCAACTCCGCGAGCGATCCGCGCAGCTTTACCGCCGCGATCGAGCGCGCACCGCTCGTCGCGCGCGGCGTTCCCGCGGATGGATCTCCGAACGATGCATCGTCACAATCGGACACGAACTCCGGCGATGGCGGTTCCTCATCCTCGAGCACGAGCCTCTTCGCCGCCACGAACAGCGCCAATACGAGTTCGCCCGCCGCCTCGCCGACCGACACGACGCCGCATCCCGGTATGATCGCCCTGCCGGCGAGCGAGCAAGTCGCGATCAACATGAGGCAGGCGCTGAAAGTTGGCGCCAACGAGATCCAGATTCAGCTCAGGCCTGAGAGCCTCGGCGTCATCGACGTCAAACTCAATGTCGATCACGACGGCCGGCTCAGCGCGGTGATCTCGGCCAATCACCCCGAGACGCTCAATCTCCTCAAGCAGGATTCGAGCAGCCTGCAGCAATCGCTGCGCGATGCCGGCTTCAACGCGGACAGCAGCAGCCTGAGCTTCAATTTGAGCGGCGACACGCAATCCTTTGCGCAGAACACGCCACAGCAGAGCGGGAGCAGCGCGCCTGCACTGCCGAGCGCTTTCGGCGGCGCCGCTTTCGGCAGCGCGGCGCCGGCGCGCGCCGCCCGCCAGCATCTCGGCGCTCTCGACATCCACGTATAGGGATCGAACCATGACCACGACCACCGGCGTCAATGCGACGCCACCGACGAGCAGCCAGACCAATAACGGGGTTCCCGACTTCACCTCGAACTTCAACACGTTCCTGACGCTGCTGACGACCCAGCTGCAGAACCAGGATCCGCTCTCGCCGGTCGACACCAGCCAATTCACGCAGCAGCTCGTCGGCTTCAGTCAGGTTGAGCAGCAGATCAACACCAACAGCAATCTGCAGCAGCTGATCCAGCTTCAGACCAACAACGAGGCAATCGCCGCGACGCCGCTGGTCGGCAAGACAGTCCAATACGGCAGCGCGACCGCGCCGCTCGCTAACAGCCAAGCCGGCTTCTCCTATACGCTTCCGAGCAATGCGGCGAGCGTCAATCTCCTGGTCGAGGATGCCTCCGGCAACGTCGTCTACTCGGCCAACGGCAAC
>JBJKPV010000257.1:0-5248 GCA_046706015.1 Allostellaceae bacterium
GGCCATTCCCTATCCCGCCTTCGATCCGGTCGCGGTTTCGTTCGGTCCCTTCGAGATTCGCTGGTACGCGCTCGCTTACATCGTCGGCCTCATTCTCGGCTGGCGCTATTGCCTGTGGCTGGCGAAGCGCCCGCCCGCCGTCGCATCCCAAGCCGCGATCGACGATTTCCTGGTCTGGGCGACGCTCGGCGTGGTGCTCGGCGGTCGCGCCGGCTATGTCCTCTTCTACAAGCCCGATTTCTATTTCGCGCATCCGAGCGAGATCCTGAAAGTCTGGCACGGCGGCATGTCCTTCCATGGCGGCGCGCTCGGCGTAATGGTCGCGCTGTGGCTCTTCTGCCGGCAACGCAGCCTGTCGCTGCTCGCCTTCGCCGACATCATCACCAGCGCGGTGCCAATCGGCCTGTTCTTCGGCCGCATCGCCAATTTCATCAATGGCGAGCTATGGGGCCGACCGAGCAACGTGCCCTGGGCCATGGTCTTTCCCGATGCCGGCCCGCTGCCGCGCCATCCGAGCCAGCTTTACGAGGCGGGGCTCGAGGGCATCGTGCTGTTCCTGGTGCTCTTCGCCCTGCTGCGCTGGACGAATATCCGCGAGCGGCCGGGCATGCAATCGGGCGTCTTTCTCATCGGCTACGCGATCGCGCGCATCACCTCCGAGTTCTTCCGCGAGCCCGACGCGTTTCTGGGCTTTCTCTGGTTCGGCGCGACCATGGGCCAGCTGCTGTCGATCCCGGTGCTGCTGCTCGGCCTGGGACTCGTCTGGTACGCGCGCACGCATAAGGAAAAATGACCGCGCTCGCGCAACGTCTGGCGCGGCGCATCCGCATGACCGGGCCGATCAGCGTGGCCGAGTACATGGAAGAAGTGAGCGCCTTCTATTACGCCACGCACGACCCGTTCGGCGTCGCGGGTGATTTCATCACCGCGCCCGAGGTGAGCCAGATTTTTGGCGAGCTCATCGGTCTCTGGTGCGCCGAGCTCTGGCAACGCCTCGGTGCGCCCGATCCGGTACTGCTTGTCGAGCTCGGGCCGGGCCGCGGTACTTTGATGGCGGACGCGCTGCGCGCGGCGCGCGTCATGCCGGGATTCCTCGCCGCCGCGCGCCTGCACCTCGTCGAGCGCAGCCCCTTGCTGCGCGGCAAGCAAGCCGCGACCGTCGGCGCACACCGGCCACACTGGCACGAGAGCATCGCGACGTTGCCGCCGGGGCCCATGCTGCTCATCGCCAACGAATTTCTCGACGCGTTGCCGATCCGGCAATTCGAGCGCCGCAGCGGCGCCTGGCACGAACGCAAGATCAACCTCGCCGATGACGGAGCGAGCCTCGCCTTTTGCCTCGAGGCACAGCCGAGCCCGCTCTCAGCCAAGCTTCCACCCGCGGATCAGGGCGCGGTCGTCGAAATCTCGATGGGG
Organism: Allostellaceae bacterium; assembly: GCA_046706015.1. Classification (GTDB taxonomy): domain Bacteria; phylum Pseudomonadota; class Alphaproteobacteria; order ATCC43930; family CGMCC-115725; genus CAIKMD01. The sequence goes on from JBJKPV010000257.1 coordinate 1,417, forward strand.
GCACGCACGGTTGGCGAGGCGGTCGCCGCGCGGCTCGCGGCGCAAGACGGTGCGGCCCTTTTCATCGATTACGGCTATTTCCCGAGCGCCTGCGGCGACACGCTTCAAGCCGTGCGGCGCCATCGCACGCATGCGGTTCTCGATGATCCCGGCAACGCCGACCTCACCGCCCATGTCGATTTCGCCGCCTTCGCCCACGCCGCGGAATGCGCCGGCGCGGTCGCGTATGGACCGGTGGCGCAGCGCGACTTTCTCTTGCGCCTCGGGCTCGAAGCGCGCCGTGCGAAGCTCACCAAACGCGCAACGCCAGCGCAAGCCGAAGCGATCAACTCCGGCGGCGATCGCTTGATCGACGACGGCGCGATGGGCGGCTTGTTCAAGGTGCTGGCGCTTGGCCGCAAGGGCGCGCCGGCGCCCGCCGGCTTTGCTGCGGAGGGTTCATGATCCGCCTCTCTCTACTCGACGACCCGCGCTTGCGGCACGGTTTCTTCACGCGCGAGGGCGGCGTCAGCAGCGGCGTCTTCGCCTCGCTCAATTGCAGCCTCGGCTCGGGCGATGCGCTTGCCGACGTCGCCGAGAATCGCCGCCGCGCCATGGCGGCGCTGGACCTCGGCTTGGACAAGCTCGTTACCTGCCGCCAAATCCACGGCATCGACGTCGTCACCGTCGAGCGACCCTGGGACGACGCGGATCGCCCGCGCGCCGATGCGATGGTCACGCGCCAGCGCGGCCTGGCGCTCGGCATTCTCACCGCCGATTGCGTCCCGGTGCTGCTGGCCGATGCCGAGGCGGGCGTGATCGGCGCCGCGCATGCGGGCTGGCGCGGCGCCTTTGCCGGCGTGGTCGCGACGACGGTCGAGGCGATGACGCGCGCGGGTGCGCGGGTCGAGCGGATGCGCGCCGGGATCGGCCCCTGCATCGGCTTCGCGTCCTACGAGGTGGGGCCCGAGTTCCCCGCGCCCTTCCTGGCGCAAGACCCGGCCAACGCCGCTTTCTTTCGCGCCGCGCCGGGCCCGGGCCATCACCTCTTCGATCTCGCCGGCTATGTCCACGCGCAACTTTCGCGGGCGGGGGTCGCCTTGGTCGAAAGCGCGGGCGCCGATACCGCGGCCGACACAGCCCGGTTCTTTTCATGGCGTCGGACCTGCCTTGAGGGCCAGCGGCAATTCGGACACGAGCTGTCAGCCATTTGCCTTGCGCCCTAGGCGCTCACAGCTATCATCGCCGCCATGCGCCTCGCCGCCCTCGGTGCGCTGCTGCTGCTCGCCGGCTGCCAGCCACTCCCGCATCCCTTCGCGCATGACGTGCCGCATCCCAGCGCGGCAACGGAAATTCTGACGCCTCCAGACAGCGTCGGCGTCATCGTCGAGTCCGTCGCCGGCGCGCCGGAGCCGGCCGCGCATGATTTGGCCGAGGCGATGGCGACCGCCCTGCAAAAGCAGGACGTGCCCGCGAGCACGAGTGTCGGCAACCGCGATTCCTTCCGCCTCTCGGGACACGCGACGGCGAAGCCGGTCGGCAACAGCGATGTCCTCGTGACCGTTTCGTGGGAATTGCGCGAGGCCAGCGGCCTGACACGCAGCCGCCAGGACGCCGCGCTGACGCTTCCTGTCAATGTCTGGCATCATGGCGGCGGCGCGCTCGCCGTGCTCGCCTCGCAATCGGCGCCGTTCTTCGCCAAATCGGTCGAGAGCACCGGACCCGCGCCCTCCGCCGATAGCGACATGGTGGTCGCGGTCCGGAGCGTCACCGGCGCGCCCGGCGATGGGGGGCAATCCCTGACGCGCGCCATGGCCGACGCGCTGCGGCGCGCGCATGTGGCACTCGTCGAGACGCCCGAGGACAAAGCCGGGCTCGTTCTCGAGGGTGCCGTCGATGTGACGCCAGCCTCCGGGGGCACGCAGCAGGTCAAGATCGCGTGGTCGCTGCTGCGTGCGAACGGCGCCCGCGTCGGCGAGGTCAAGCAGCAGAACGCCGTCCCGGCGGGGAGCCTCGATGGTCCCTGGGGGCTGACCGCCTATAACGCCGCCAACGCCGCAGCGCCGGGCATCGCGGCCCTCATAACCGAGCTGCGCCGGGCCGGGAGCCGCTCCTAGCCGCGCCCCGAGGGCGCCCTCCCGGGTTTACAGCCCGGAGACCCTTTGTTACAGTCCGGCGGCTCGCAAACCGGCGCCTAACCGCATGAAAATCCTCGCCTGCAACAGCAATCGGCCGCTCGCCGAAGCGATCTCGGCCTATCTTCACCTGCCCTTGACCGACGCCAGCGTGCGCCGCTTCCAAGACCAGGAGGTGTTCGTCGAGATTCACGAGAACGCGCGCGGCGAGGACGTGTTCGTGATCCAGTCGACATCGTTCCCGGCGAACGACAATCTGATGGAGCTGCTGGTCACGCTCGACGCGCTGAAGCGCGCCTCGGTGCGGCGCGCGACAGCGGTCATCCCCTATTACGGCTATGCGCGCCAAGACCGCAAGTCCGGTCCGCGCACGCCGATCTCGGCGAAGCTGGTCGCGAACATGATCACCGCCGCCGGCGCCGACCGCGTCCTGACCCTCGATCTCCATGCCGGGCAGATCCAGGGCTTCTTCGACATCCCGCTCGACAATCTCTTCGCCGCGCCGGTCTTCATCGAGGACATCAAGTCGCGCTATGACGGCGGCGACCTCGTCGTGGTCTCGCCCGATGTCGGCGGTGTGGTGCGCGCGCGAGCGATCGCGCGCCGGGTCGATGCCGATCTCGCGATCATCGATAAGAGGCGCGAGCGCGCCGGCGTCTCCGAGGTCATGAACATCATCGGCGATGTCGAGGGACGCCGCTGCATCCTGATCGACGACATCGTCGACAGCGCCGGAACCTTGTGCAACGCCGCCGAGGCGCTGATCGAGCGCGGCGCCAAATCGGTCGCGGCCTATGTCACGCATGGCGTGCTGTCGGGCGGCGCCGTCGCGCGCGTCACCGCCTCGCCCTTGGAGGCGCTGGTCACGACCGACAGCATCGCCGCGACCGAAGCCGTGCGCGCGGCGCACAATATCCGGCGCCTGCCGATCGCGCCGCTGATGGCGGAGGCGATCTTGCGCATCAGCGAGGAGCGTTCGGTTTCGAGCCTGTTCGTCTGATCGATTGGTTTTTTCCACCGGCGCGCGGCACCCCTGGAGGCCGCCGCCTTCTCTGCAAGCGAAGGAGTTCTTGATGGCTGAAATCGTCACCTTACGCGCCGAGGCGCGCGACCGGGCTGGAAAGGGGGCCTCCCGGGCCGTTCGCCGTTCGGGTCGCGTTCCCGCTGTCCTCTATGGCGAGGGCAAGGCCGCCACCCTCATCTCGCTCGATCCGCGCGATCTGAGCCGCGAGTTGCAACGGCCAGGCTTCTTTGCGCGCCTCCTTAATCTGGACGTCGGCGGGACCGTGCATCGCACGCTGCCGCGCGACGTTCAGCTCGATCCGGTGAAGGACATGCCGCTGCACGCGGATTTCCTGCGGATCCATGCCGGCACCGAGATCACCGTCGCCGTACCGGTGCTTTTCACCGGCCAAGAAAAGTCGCCCGGCATCCGCCGCGGCGGCATGCTCAACATCGTGCGCCACGAAATCGAGCTGGTGTGTCCGGTCGAGAGCATTCCCGACCGCATCACCATTAACCTCGAGGGTATGGAGATCGGCGACAGCGTGCATATCGGCGCCGTTGGCCTGCCGCCAGGCGCGCGTCCGACCATTACCCGCAACTTCACGGTCGCCTCGATCGCAGCGCCGACCGCGGTGCGCGAAGAGCAGACCGCAGCCGCAGCCGCCGTGGCCGCCGCCGAAGGGGCGCCAGCAGCCGGTGCGCCGGCCGCGGGC
>JBJKPV010000258.1:0-12342 GCA_046706015.1 Allostellaceae bacterium
AATACGGCAAATCCACGCCCCATTCGGCACGACCCTGGAAATAGCCCTCGTGTCGCAACAACTCCGCCATCGCCGATCGCTGATCCTGCATCACGTCGACCGCCATGACATTGCGATGGAAGGACGGATCCGCGATATGCAGGCGCGGCGCGAGCGAACGCCAGAAATCCTGGCTGAGGAGCGCGTCCACGCTCATCGGTGAATCGCCTTGGACCGGCTTCGTTGCGAGGTTGGGCATGCCGAGATTTATCGCGGCATGTGGTGAACTAAGAATGAATCGTGAGCGGTGCCCACGGCCCTGCATCGCAAGAAGCTCGAGAGCTTGATCGTGGCGATGACGCCGATCGGCGATACCGACGGCAAGATTCGGTTCGAGAAGCTGATCCTGCCCGGCGTCCCGGTCGCCGATTGACAGGCCCGGATATCGATCCCGGCCGCGAAAGGACACGGTTTTGCCGCCGCCGTCTCGCGGCACTGCGACATCGACACGGGTTGCGGTGGCGCCTTTGGCCCGTCAAAATAAGCCGCAGACCGCGCCTCATTCGGGGCGTTAAGCATACGGGTATGAAGCCGGGGTCGCGAGCCCGGCGGGAGCGGAAAATGGCCAAGGAAACGGATGTCGCCATCATCGGCGGCGGGATCGGCGGGCTGGTGCTCGCGCTCAGCCTCCATCAGGCCGGCATCGAATGCCGCGTCTATGAAGGGGTGAGCGAGATCAAGCCGCTCGGCGCCGGGATCAACCTCCTGCCGCACGCGGTGCGCGAGCTCGACGAGCTCGGCCTCCTGCCCGGGCTCGACGCGGTCGGCATCCGCACGCAATCCGCCTCCTATTACAACCGCTACGGACAGTTCATCTGCCGCGAGCCGGCCGGCATCGCCGCCGGCTATGACTGGCCGCAATTCTCGATCCATCGCGGCGACGTGCAGATGCTGCTGCTCGACACGGTGCGCGAGCGCTTAGGCCCGGACGCCGTCGTCCTGGGGCGGCGTTGCACCTCGGTTGCGACCGAGGGCGACGAGGTGGTGATCCGCTTCGCCGGCCCGGGTGGCGAGGAGCTTGCGCCGGTGCGTGCCTCGGTCTGCATCGGCTGCGACGGCATTCATTCGACCATCCGCAAGCAGCATTATCCGAAGGAAGGCGATCCGGTCTATGCCGGGATCACGATCTGGCGCGGCGTCGCACCCTTCAAGCCGTTCCTCGGCGGCGCCGACACGGTGCGCATCGGCTGGATGCCGGTCGGCAAGCTGATGGTCTATCCGATCCGCAACAATATCGACGCCGAGGGCAATCAGCTTCTGAACTTCGTCGCCTCGCTCGATCGCCCGACCCCGCCGGTGTGGGACTGGAACCGCGAGGCGAAGCTCGAGGATTTCTTCGCGCCCTTCGCCGACTGGCACTTCGATTGGCTCGACTGCGCGGCGCTGTTGCAGAAGACCAAGCCGATCCTGGTCTTCCCGATGGTCGATCGCGATCCGGTGCCGACCTGGACTTTCGGGCGCACGACGTTGCTGGGCGACGCCGCCCATCCGATGTATTCGCGCGGCTCGAACGGCGCGGGCCAGTCGATCCTCGACGCGCGCTATCTGACCGGCGCGTTCAAGCGCCACGGCGTCAACGACAAGGCGCTCGGCGACTACGACAAGGTGCGCGTCAAGGTGACCGGCGATGTCGTGCTCATGAACCGCAAGGCGCCGCCCGACACGATCCTGCGCGAGGTCTATGAGCGCACCCACGACAGGCCGTTCAAGAACATCAGCGACGTGATCTCGCCGAGCGAGATCGACCGCATCAGCGACAATTACAAGGTCGTCGCCGGCTTCGAGAAGGAGCGTTTGCGCGCCCGCGCCTCCTTCGTCTGAGCGGGCCCATCGTCCGACTCGTCGTCTGAGCGACGCCATGCCGCGCGCGAGGGGCAGGCCTCGCAGCGGCGCAATGGCTTCTTTAACGGCCGCCCGGTAGTCTTCCCGCCCGATGGCTATGCCGGCAAGCACCGTCGCGGCCCGCTTCCGCGTCCCCTCGCTGATCAAGCGCAACATGACGCTGTTCGCGCTGTCGCAGAGCTTCACCGGCGCGGGCATGCAATTCACCTACGGCTTCGGGCCGCTGATGGTGCTGGCGCTGACCGGCTCGGCGGATTTCGCCGGCGTCTCGGTCGGCCTCGTCGGCTTCAGCCGCTTCCTCGTCGCCTATCCGGTCGGCCGGATCACCGACACCTATGGCCGCAAGCCCGGCATCCTCATGGGGCTGGCGCTCGCGCTGGTCGGCGCGATCATCGTCGGCATCGCGATGAGCCTCAAGAGCTTTACGCTCTTCATGGCCGGCATCCTGGTCTTCGGCATGGGCATGAACGCCTCGCAGCAGCTGCGCGTCGCCGCGACCGACATGTTCCCGCCGCAGCATCGCGCGACCGCGCTGGGCTATCTCGCGCTCGGCTCGCTCCTGGGCCTGGTCGTCAGCCCCGTGGTCATCAAGCTCGCGCAGACGATCGGGGAACGAATCCACCAGGATGCGCTCGGCCTTGCCTGGTACATGCTGCCGGCGCTGATCCTGCCCGGCATGCTGGTGATCCATTTCGTCCGTCCCGATCCCAAGGAGATCGGCGAGAACCTCCATCACTATTATCCTGGCCATGTCGCGGCGCCGCGGCGAGAGAGCACGGCGCCGGGCCGCTTCCGCCCGGCCGAGATGCTGCGCCGGCCGGTCATCCGCCTCGCCGTCGTCTCGAACTGCGCGGCGCAGGGCAACATGTCGATCGTGATGGTGCTGACCTCGCTGGTGCTGTCGGAGTGCGGCACCTCGCTCACCGGCATCGCCATCGCGCATATGTTCCATTCGATGGGCATGTTCGCCTTCACCATTCCCTTGGGGCGGCTGACCGATCGCTATGGGCGCGACGCGGTGATGTTTCCGGGCGTCGCCACCGCGCTCACCGGCGCCGGCCTCGTCGCCTATACCGGCAGCTATCTGCCGGTGACGCTCGGCACATTTCTCGTCGGGCTCGGCTGGGCGGCGGCCAATGTCGCGGCCACCGCGCTCATCGCCGATTGCTATCCGACGGCGGAGCGCGGTCGCGCCTTGGGCGTCAACGACACTTGCGCGGCGGGCGTCAGCGTGCTGATCGCGCTCGCCACCGGCCCGCTGATCGCCTGGGGCGGCTTGTCGTCGACGGGCCTCGTCGCCGTGCTGCTGGCGGTGCCGCCGCTGGTGATGCTGCTGGCGACCGGCGGCACCAAGCGCTTGGCCGCCGCCGCTGCGATACCCATCGAGCGCGATCGCTAGCACACCTCGCCAACGGCGTGGCGGCCGAGACTATGGCTGTCGAAGGACACCGTCTTGACCAGCGCGAAGACCGGCTTGCCCGGCGCGAGTTGAAGTTCCTGCAGCGCGCGGATGGTGATGCGCGCCAGGAGCATCACCGGCTGCTGCTTCGTGCCGATATCGAGCTTCAGATCGACCTGCGGGCCGTTTCGGGGTGCCACCTCCACCACCGAGCCGGCGAAGGCGTTGCGGATCGAGAGTTGCTGCGGCCGCTCGGTCGCGAGCACGACGTCGCGCGCGCGCACCCGCACGCGCACCGGCGTGCCGAGCGGCAGATCGATCTTGGTGACGCGCAGCCTGCCGCCCGGAAAGGCGAGTTCGCTCAAGCCGAAGGTGGTGTCGTGCCCGCGCAAGGTGGTGCGGATGACCGAGCCCGCCTCGTAGCGCCCGGTCAAAGGCCAGAGATCGAGGCGGCTGGTGAGCTCCTCGACCGGCCCGATTGCGGCGACGCGCCCGCCATCGAGCAGGACGAGAAGATCGGCGAGGCGGATGATCTCTTCCATTTCGTGGCTGACATAGAAGACGGGTAGTTTCAATTCGTCGCGCAGCCGCTCGATGAAAGGCAGGATCTCGGCCTTGCGGGCCGCGTCGAGCGCGGCCAGCGGCTCGTCCATCAGCAGGAGGCGCGGGCTCGCCAAGAGCGCGCGGCCGATCGCGACGCGCTGCTTCTCGCCGCCCGAGAGATCGGTTGGCCGGCGCGCGAGCAGATCGCCGATGCCGAGGAGATCGACCACCGCATCGAAGCTGGGGCCGCTGTCCTCGGCGCCGCGCTTGCGGCCATAGAGGAGATTGCCGCGCACCGAATAATGCGGAAAGAGCCGCCCCTCTTGAAAGACATAGCCGAGGCGGCGCTGCTCCGGCGGCAGGTCGATGCCGCGCTCGGAATCGAAAAGTGGCTCGCCGGCGACGAGGATGCGTCCGCGATCGGGACGCAGCAGCCCGGCTAGCGCGTTGACGATACTCGTCTTGCCCGCGCCCGAGCGGCCGAAGAGCGTGGTGATGCCGCGCTCGGGCGCCGAGAAGTTGACCTCGAGCGCGAAGGCGCCGAGGCGCTTGGCGATGTCGATCTCGATCACGACGCGCCCCGCACGCGGCGGCTCAAGCGGCGCGCGAAGAATTCCGAGAGCACGAGCGCGGCGAGCGCCAGCAGCACCGAGAGAATGGCGACGCGCCAGGCGGCGGCGTCGCTGCCCGGAATTTGCGTGAGCTCATAGAGCGCCAGCGGCAAGGTGCGCGTCTCGCCCGGGATGTTGGAGACGAAGGTGATGGTCGCCCCGAACTCGCCGACGCTGCGCGCGAAGCCGAGAATGGCGCCGGTCAGGATGCCGGGCGCCATCAGCGGCAGGGTGATGGTGGCGGCGACGCGCCAGGCCGGTGCGCCGAGGCTGCGCGCCGCGGCTTCGAGGCGCCGATCGACCGCGTCGAGCGAGAGGCGCATCGCCCGCACCATCAAGGGAAACGCCACGACGGCAGAAGCGAGCGCCGCGCCCTTCCAGTTGAAGGCGAACGTAAAGCCGAAGACCGCTTCGAGCCAGGAGCCGATCACGCCGTTGCGGCCGAAGAGAATGAGGAGTCCGAAGCCGACCGCGACGGGCGGCAGCACCATCGGCAGATGAACCACGCCGTCGACGAGGCTCTTGCCGGGAAACTCGCGGCGCGACAGGAGCCAGGCGCAGGCGAGCGCGAAGGGCAGGGAGAAGATCACGCTGGCGATGCCGACGCGCAGGCTCAAGAGCAGCGCGTCGATCTCGAGCGGGCTCAGCGTGAGCGAGGGCACGCCCGGTCAGCTCGCGGCTTTGAGGCGCTGGAAGCCGCGCTCGAGATCGGCGATCAGATCGTCGAGATCCTCGAGCCCGGCGTGAAAGCGCAGGCACGGTCCGGTCTTCCACGGCACCGCGGTGCGCAGCCGCTCGGGATGCGTCGGCAGCACCAGGCTCTCGAACCCGCCCCAGGAGGCGCCCATGCCGAAGAGCTCCATGCCGTCGAGCATCGCATCGACCGCTTTCTTGGCGATGCCGTCCTTGAGCGCGACGCCGAAGAGCCCGGAGGCGCCGGTGAAATCGCGCCGCCAGATCTCGTGGCCGGGATCGCCCGGCATGCCGGGATGCATCACGCGCTCGACCTCGGGCCGCGATGCCAGATAGCGCGCCAGCGCCAGGCCCTGGCCTTGGTGCTGGCGCATGCGCACGCCGGCGCTCCTCAAGCCGCGGAGCGCGAGGTAGCAATCGTCGGGGGCGGCGTGGTTGCCGAGCTCGGCCGCAGCCATGCGCACGGGCAGGAAGCTCTCCTCGGTGCAGACGGCGATGCCCATCATCGCGTCGCTATGTCCAACGATATATTTCGTCGCGGAGATGATGTCTACATCGACGCCGAGGGCCAAGGGCTTCGCGAAGAGCGGCGCCGCCCAGGTATTGTCGATGAGGGTCTTGACGCCGCGCGCCTTCGCGGCCGCGACGATGGCGGGCACGTCCTGGACCTCGAAGGTGAGCGAGCCGGGGCTTTCGAGATAGACGAGGACCGTCTCGGGGCGGATGAGCGCGGCGATGCCGGCGCCGATCAGCGGGTCGTAAAATGTCGTGGTGACGCCGAAGCGCTTCAAGAAACCGGCGCAGAAATTGCGCACGGGTCCATAGACGGAATCGACCACCAGGATATGGTCGCCCGCCTTGACGAAGGCGAGGATCGAAGCGAAGCAGGAAGCGGCGCCCGAGCAGAACGCGACCGCCCGATGCCCGCCTTCGACCGCCGCCACCGCCTCCTCAAGGGCAAAGGTGGTGGGCGTGCCGTGGCGGCCATAGGTCACCTGATTGAAGCGGTTGCGCGCCGCCGCCTCGTGCTCGGCGACGGTGCGGTGGAGGATGGTCGAGGCGTGATAGACCGGCGGATTGACGACGCCGAAATTCTTCTCCGGGTCGCGGCCGGCATGGGCCAACAACGTGTCGATCTTCTTCGACTTGGTGCGCATTGAGGGGACCTCGAAACCTTTGTTCTTCAGGCGCGGGACTCGTGCCCGGGTTCGGCATCTTGCCCGCCACCGGCTTGGCACGAAAGCCGTAAGCCCGCCGCGCCGGGCGATCGAGCGTTCTTTCGATAAAAGCAAGGAAGTTGCGCGGGATCATTCCTATATCGAGAGGCGGTCGTAGCGTCATGCCGCAGCGCAAAAATATCTATCGTTCGACTATGTCATATGATATAAAGTCCGGTCGCCGACAAATCCACTACGGTTTGGTGCATGGTTCTCAGTCACGCGCATTATCGGCCTGGCACGCATGGCAAAGGCGAAGAGACGATGCGCCGCATTCTCGATGCGGCGATCGAGGTCTTCGCCGCCGAGGGCTATGACGGGGCGAGCACGCGGACGCTGGCGGAGCGCGCCAAGGTCAATCTGCCGGCGATCCAATATTATTTCGGCAGCAAGGAAGGGCTCTATCGCGCCGCGATCGAGGAGATCGTCGGCGTCGTCGAGCATCATCTGGGGCCCGCCGCGGCGCAGGCGCGGGACGCGCTCGATGCGCAGGCCGATCCCGACCGGCTCTTTGCCGCGCTCGATGCGCTGCTCGACGCCTTCACCGCGCTCGTCACCTCGCGCAACGCGAGCCAGAGCCGGAGCACCTTCATCACCCGCGCCGAGATCGAGGGCCAGCCCGCGCTCGATCTGCTGCATGAGAGCGTGACGCGGCTGGGCGTCAGGCCTTGCGCCGAGGTGATCGCGCGGCTCTTGGGGCGCCAACCCGAGGAGGACGAGATCCTGGTGCGCACCCTGGCGATCCTCGGCCAGATCTTCGTCTTCTGCAGCAAATGCAACAACAAGAGCGCGCGGCGGACGATGAATTGGGATCAGCTCGACGAGCGCAAGGTGCAGCTGATCCAAAGGGTCGTGCGCGAGCACGCGACCGCGATCCTGCGCACGGCGATGGGCGCGGCGCGATGAGAAAGCGTTTCGCGATCTTGGCGGGCGCGCTGCTGCTCGCTTCTTGCGCGGTCGGGCCCGATTTCACGCCGCCCGCCGCGCCCAAGGTTTCGGGCTACACGCCCGAAAAGGCTGCGGCCGCGACCATGTCGACCGACGTGGCCGGCGGCGAGGCGCAGCGCTTCGTCATGGGCAAGGACATCCCGGGCCAATGGTGGACCTTGTTCCATTCGCCGGCGCTCAACGAGCTCATCGTCGAGGCGCTCAAATCGAATCCGACGCTCGACGCCGCGCAGGCGAGCCTGCGCCAGGCGCAGGAAAACGTCGCGGCGCAGCGCGGCGTGCTCTTTCCCTCGCTCACCGGCAATCTCTCGACCACGCGACAGAAGATCTCGGGCGCGTCGCAGAACAATCCGCATTTCAGCTCGATCTTCACCTTCACCAACGGGTCGCTCAATATTTCTTACGCGCTCGACATCTTCGGCGGCGCGCGGCGCGAGCTGGAATCGACCGAGGCGCAGGCCCGCTATCAGCGTTTCCAGCTCGAGGCGGCGTATCTCACGCTGACGTCCAACGTGGTCGGCGCGGCGATTGAGGAAGCGTCGCTCAGGGCGCAGATCGGCGCGACGCAGGACATCATCCGCGCCGAGCGCGAGCAATTGACGGTGCTGCGGCGCCAGCTCAATCTCGGCGGCACGTCGCGCGCCGCGGTGCTGGCGCAGCAGGCGACGCTCAGCGCCACCGAGGCGACCTTGCCCAGTCTCGAAAAGGCGCTGGCGCAGCAGCGTATTCTCCTGACCGCGCTGGCCGGGCGCTTTCCGAGCCAGGAAGTGACGCAAACCTTCGATCTCGCGCGGTTGCATCTGCCCCAGGTTCTGCCCTTGAGCCTGCCCTCGCGCCTGGTCGAGCAGCGCCCCGACATCCAGGCCGCCGAGGCGCAGCTCGATAGCGCCAGCGCGCAGGTGGGCGTCGCGACCGCAGCCATGCTGCCGCAGATCAGCTTGAGCGCCTCCTACGGCAATTCGGTGACGGATGCGACGCAGCTCTTTAACGGGCCGGGGATCTGGAGCATCGGCGCGGGGCTCGTGCAGCCGCTCTTCAAGGGCGGCCAGCTGCTCCATGAAAGGCGCGCGGCCGAGGCCGCCTTCGAGGCCGCGGCGGCGCAATACAAGAGCACGGTGATCGGCGCCTTCCAGAACGTCGCCGACGCGCTGCGCGCCTTCCAATCGGACGCGGTGGCGCTCGCCGCGCAGGTCGCGGCCGAGCGCTCGGCGCGGGACAATCTCACCATCTCGCGCAGCCAGTATCGCGACGGCGCGATCAATTATTCGACGCTCCTCAACGCCGAGACGACCTATCAGCTCGCGCATATCAACCGCGTCACCGCCCAGGCGACGCGTTTTGCCGATACCGCAGCGTTGTTCCAGGCGCTGGGCGGCGGCTGGTGGAACCGCGCCGATGTCGCCGCTGACGGCGCGCAGCCCGCGCCGATGCGGCCATAGATCAAGAGGGTTCGCGCATGAGAACGACGTTTCGCATGGTCATCATGCTCGCCATCGTCGGCCTGATCTTGGGCGCGATCTTCGGCTTCGAGGGCATTCTGCGGCCTTATTTCATCAAGAAATTCATCGCGGCCAACGCCAATCCGGCCCAGACCGTCTCGACCATCGTCGCCAAGACCGAGCCGTGGCAGAAGGAGCTGAAGGCGGTCGGCAGCTTGCGCGCGGCGCGCGGCGCCGATCTCAGCACCCAGGTCGCGGGCACCGTCTCCGCCATTCATTTCGAATCCGGCGCCGAGGTCCAGGCCGGGACCCTGCTGGTCGAACTCGCGGCCCAGGACGACATCGCGAAGCTCGACGCGCTCAAGGCCACCGCCGCGCTGGCGCGCATCACCTATGAGCGCGACCGAAGGCAGTTGCGGGCGCAGGCGGTGAGCCAGCAAGTGGTCGATGCCGACGAGCAGAACCTCAAATCGGACGAGGCGCAGGTCGCGCAGCAGCAGGCGATCGTCGATTACAAAGTCATTCGCGCGCCCTTTGCCGGCAAGCTCGGCATCCGTCAGGTCGATGTCGGGCAATATCTCTCGCCCGGCACGGCGATCGTCACCTTGCAGGCGCTCGATCCGATCTATGTCGATTTCACCCTGCCGCAGCAGGCGCTATCGGAGCTGAAGATCGGGCAGAAGGTGAGCGTGACTGTCGACACTTATCCGGGCGACGTCTTCACCGGCAAGATCCTCGCGGTCAATTCGAAGATCGATACGGCGACGCGCAACGTGCAGATCCGCGCCACGCTCGGCAATCCCGATCACCGGCTGTTGCCGGGCATGTTCGCGAACGTCGCGGTCGAAGTCGGTACGCCGCAGGATTTCGTGACCCTGCCGCAGACTGCCGTCACCTACAATCCTTATGGCAGCACGGTTTACCTCGCCGAAGAGAAGGGCAAGAACGCGCAGGGCCAGCCCGAGCTCGCGGCGAAGCAGGTCTTCATCACCACCGGCGCCACGCGCGGCGATCAGGTCGAGATCGTGAAGGGCGTCGAAGCCGGGCAGACGGTCGTCAGCGCCGGCCAGTTGAAGCTGCGCAACGGCTCGCCGCTGCACATCGACAACAAAGTCCAGCCGACCGATAACCCCAACCCACAGCCGGTCGACGAGTAGGCGGGCGCCGGCATGAAATTCACCGACATTTTCGTTCGCCGCCCGGTTCTGGCGAGCGTCATCAGCCTGCTCATCGTCGTCCTCGGCCTGCGCGCGCTCTGGACCTTGCCGGTGCTGCAGTTTCCGAAGACGACCAACGCCGTCGTCACCGTCACCACCACCTATTACGGCGCCGATCCGGACGTGGTCGCCGGGTTCATCACCACGCCGCTCGAGAACGCGATCGCGCAGGCGGACGGCATCGACTATATGAGCTCGACCAGCCAATCGAGCGTCAGCACGATCACGGTCAACCTCCGGCTCGACTACGATCCGGACAAGGCGCTGACCGAGATCAGCGCCAAGATCAGCTCGGTGCTGAACCAGCTGCCGCCGCAAGCGCAGCAGCCGGTGCTGACGATCAAGGTCGGCCAGACCTTCGACGCGATGTATATCGGCTTCAAGAGCACCGTGCTCAACCGGAACCAGATCACCGATTATCTCACGCGCGTGGTGCAGCCGAAGCTGCAGGCGGTGCCGGGCGTGCAGACGGCCGAGATCGTCGGCGGTCAGAATTTCGCGCTCAGAGCCTGGCTCGATCCGGCGAAGATGGCGGCCTTCGGGGTTACCGCCGCCGATGTGAGCCAGGCGCTCGCCAACAACGATTACATCGCCGGACTCGGCTCGACCAAGGGCCAGATGGTCCAGGTGAACCTCACCGCCGGGACCAATCTGCACACGCTGTCGGAATTCCGCGACCTCATCGTCAAGCAATCGGGCGGCGCGATCGTGCGGCTCCAGGACGTGGCCAAGGTCACCCTGGGCGCCGACACCTATGAGACCCGCGTCGCCTTCGACGGGCAGGACGCGGTCTATATCGGCATCCAGGTGGCACCGCTCGCCAATCTGCTGGCCGTCATCAAGGCCGTGCACCAAGTCCTGCCCGAGATCCAGTCGCAGCTGCCGCAGGGCCTCGTCGCGCAGGTCATCTACGATTCGACCGATTTCGTCAACAGTGCGATCAACGAGGTGGTGCGCGGCCTGCTCGAATCGGTCGTGATCGTGATCCTCGTCGTGTTTCTCTTCCTGGGAACGCTACGAACGGTGGTCATCCCCTCGATCGCGATCCCGGTCTCGCTGATCGGCACCTTCATGATGATGCTGGTGTTCGGGTTCTCGATCAATCTCCTGACCTTGCTCGCGCTCGTCTTGGCGATCGGCCTCGTCGTCGACGACGCGATCATCGTGGTCGAGAACGTCAACCGACATCTCGAGGAGGGCGTCAAGCCGATCCAGGCCGCCATCCAGGCCGCGCGCGAGCTGGGCGGGCCGATCATCGCCATGACCGTTGTGCTGATCGCGGTTTATGTCCCGATCGGCTTCCAGGGCGGCTTGACCGGCGCGCTCTTCACCGAGTTCGCCTTCACGCTGGTCGGCGCGGTCACGGTCTCGGCGATCGTCGCCTTGAGCCTCTCGCCGATGATGTGCTCGCGGCTCTTGAAACCGCATGCGGAGCTTCCCAGCGGGTGGCAGACGCGGTTCAGCGATTTCATCGATCGCAGCTTCGAGCGGGTGCGCGGACTCTATGTGCGCATGCTGCATTCGAGCCTCGAGACACTGTCGGTGACGGCGGTCTTCGCGCTCATCATCCTCACCTCGATCTACTTCCTCTGGGGCTGGTCGAAGACGGAGCTGGCACCCCAGGAGGATCAAGGCTTCGTCATCGCTTTCGCCACGCCGGCGGCCGACGCGACCTTGCAGCAGAAGCTGCTCTATACGAAGCAGCTCTATGGCATCTTCTCCTCCTATCCCGAGCTCCAGCATGCGTTTCAGATCGACGCGCCGGGTACGTCGCTGGCCGGCCTCGCGCTGAAGCCGTGGGACCAGCGCAAGCGCACCGCCAACCAGATCCAGCCGCTCCTCCAGCAGCAGATCAATCAGCAGGTGGCGGGCGAGCGCGTCGCGACCGCGCTGCCGCCCTCGCTGCCGGGCGCCTTCGGCCTGCCGATCCAGTTCGTCATCAAGACCACCAATTCCTTCGAGCAACTGAACCAAGTCGCGCAGAACTTCCTCAAGCAGGCACAGCAGAGCGGGAATTTCTGGTTCGTCGACAGCGATCTGAAATTCGACCAGCCGCAGGCGACGGTCGTGATCAATCGCGACAAGACGGCGCAGCTGGGGCTCAAGATGAGCGATGTCGGCGCCGCGCTCGCGACCGCCTTGGGCGGCGGCTACGTCAATTATTTCAGCCTGAGTGGCCGTTCCTACAAGGTCATCCCGCAGGTCGAGCAGCGCGCGCGGCTCAACACCGACCAGCTGCTCAACTATTACATCAAGACCGCGGACGGCACGCCGATCCCGCTCTCGACCATCGCCAAGATCACGACCAAGACGGTGCCTGAATCGCTGAACCACTTCCAGCAGCTCAACTCGGCGACGATCCAGGGCGTGAGCGTGCTGCCCACGGGCGACGCG
>JBJKPV010000259.1:0-4487 GCA_046706015.1 Allostellaceae bacterium
CTTCAGATACTCGGTCGGGCGCTTTTTGAGCGGCTTGACGCGATCGGGGAAAGTGACGCCGATCGCGTCCGAGCGCGCGGCATAGGACGGCAGATAACCGCCGCCATGCGCGGCGCAGATTTTCAGGCCCGGGAAGCGGTCGAGCGTGCCTTCGAAGATCAGATGCGACAGCGCGATCGTGGTCTCGAGCGGGTTGCCGATCGCGTTGTCGAGCCCGCCATTACCGCCGAGCCGCGATTGCAGCTCCGCCGTGCCCTGCGGATGGAGGAAGACGAGCACGCCGAGTTCCTCGGCCTTGGCCCAGACCGGATGAAAGCGCTCGGCGGCGAGCTCCTCGCCATTGACGCTACCGCCGACCGACACGCCGCGCAGGCCCAAAGTCTTGACGCCATAGACGAGCTGCTCGACCGCAAGATCGGGATGCTGCAGCGCCACCGTGGCGAAGGCGACGAAGCGCTCCTTGTTCGCTGCGCAGAATTCGGCGAGCTTCTCGTTCTGGATCTTGATCAGCGGCGCCGCGACGTCGCGTTCGGCGGTGTACCAAAAGGGATTGATGCTGAGCGCCTCGACATCGATGCCCTGCGCGTCCATCGCGCGGATGCGGTCTTCGAGCTTCGAAAACAATAATTGCGGTGGCCCGGGCAGCCGCGCCGACATCAGCGCCATCGCTTCGGGCACCGAGCAATGGGCATGGACATCGACGGTCTTGATCCGCTTGCCGCTGACCACGACCTCACGTCGCCGCGACGGTGCCGCCGTTCCCGCGGCGCTTCCGCCAGCTGCTTGTGCCTGGGCTTGCGCCGCAGGCCCCGCTTGCGCGGGCGTCGCGCCCGCCATCGCTCGCGTCAGATCGCAGCCGACGAAAGCAAGACCTGCGGCCGCGTCAGCGGCCGGATCCGTGAAAGCTTGTGGTGTGCTCATGCTGACTTCCTCCCTAACCCATCTAAGCCGTGCTGCCCGCACAAACGCAAGCGTCCCGACCAACGGCGTCGCTATAAGGGGGCGCATCGCGCCGCCCGTCTGTGTTAAGGTCGAATCGGGGTGGGATGGGGTCGATGCAGCAAGACGATATCGTCATACAGGATCGCGAGGAGCTCTATTTCCTGCTCTCGGAGGCGGCGGAGTTCGAGCACTCCGTCATGTGCACCTATCTCTACGCGATGTGGAGCTTGAAGCGCGAGGAGAGCGAGGGCGTCACGGCGGCGGAGCTCGCCGCGATCGAGGGCTGGCGGCGCTCGCTGCGCCAAGTGGCGCTCGAGGAGATGCTGCATCTGACGCTCGTCAACAACATCCTCGCCGCGACCGGCGCGGCGCCCCATCTTTGGCGGCCGGAATTTCCCGTGCGTCCCGGCTGGTTCCCGACCGATGTGGTGATGCGGTTGGCGCCTTTCAGCGAGGCGACGCTCGATCATTTCATGTATATCGAGCGGCCCGAGGGGATCGAGATGGTGGATGGCGCGGGCTTCGACCACCCCGCGCACTACCCGCGCGCGGCGCGGGCCGACCGCCTCTCGCCGACGCCGCGCGATTATTCCAGCCAAGGCCACCTCTATCACGCGGTTTTGCGTGGCCTCGGCAAGCTCGTGCAAGAAGCGGGCGAAGAGAACGTCTTCGTCGGCCATGACGAGGCGCAGGTCACCGCCAAGGAGTTCGGCCTGCCCGGTCTCTTCAAGGTCGACGGACTCGATGCCGCGCGCCGCGCCATCGACGAGATCGTGACTCAGGGCGAAGGCGCGCCCGCGCATCGCGAGGGTTCGCATTATCAGCGTTTCGCCGCGATCAAGGACGAGTTTCTGCGTTTGCGCCGCGCGCGTCCCGCGTTCGAACCGGCGCGGCCGGTCGTCGAGAATCCCAATCTCGACAATCCGCGCGGCCGCGACGACGTGACGCCCATCACCGATCCGCAAACCGCCAAGCTCGTCGATCTCGGCAACGCGCTCTATGCCTTGATGATGCGAACCTTCGCCCAGGTTTTCTCGCCGGCGCCGCTGCCGCGCGAGCTGCGCGTCGAGCTCGCGACCGGGGCGGTGGAGCTCATGTATGCGCTGAGCTATGTCGGCGAAGCGGTGACGCGTTTTCCGGTCGGGCCCAATCGGCCGGGCCTCAATGCGGGTTTGACCCTTGCCCTTTCGCTCTCCTCCGGCCAGCTGGTGCAGCGCTGCGCCGCGCAGATCCTGGCCGAGCGTGCGCACTCCCTCGGCTCTGCCGCCGCCAAGCTGGAAGCGACCCTGCCGCTCCCCGCCATCGCGACGCGGCTCGAGGCGGTGGCCGCGCGGTTCGCAGCGCTTCATGAGCGCTTCGAGGAGCATCTGACTTTGACGGTCGACGCGGTGGCGCAAGGCAGCCGCGTTCCGGTTGCGGCCGCAGCGCCGCCGCACGCTGCAACGCAATCCGACAGCGATGATCCCAATGTCGCGCGCACGAAAGAGATCACGCTGCGTTTCGATGCCGCACGCTGCATCCATTCGCGGAATTGCGTCCTCGGCGCGCCCAGCGTCTTCCTCGCCAATGTCAAAGGCCCGTGGCTTCATCCCGAGAGCGTGCCGCTCGAGACCTGCGTCGCGATCGCGCATGCCTGTCCCTCCGGCGCCATCACCTATCAGCGCCACGATGGCGGCGCCAATGAGGCGCCGCCCAAGGTCAACACGCTTCATCTGCGCGAGAACGGTCCCTACGCCATCCACGCCGCAATCGAGCTCGCCGGACACGGGGCCATGTTCCGCGTGACGCTCTGCCGCTGCGGCAAATCGAACAACAAGCCCTTTTGCGATAACAGCCACCGCGAGGCGGGCTTTGCCGCCACCGGTGAGCCGGCGACGATCGATGCCGCGCCGCTCGAGCGCCGCGACGGGAGCTTGCGCATCACGCCGACGCCGGACGGCCCGCTGCAAGTCATGGGCAATCTCGAGCTCTGCTCCGGCACCGGCCGCACCGTCGTGCGCGCTGAAAATCTGCGCCTCTGCCGCTGCGGCGGGTCGGGCAACAAGCCCTTCTGCGACGGGACCCATGCGCGTATCGGCTTCCGCTCGGAGACGCAAACGCGCGCTCGGACGACGCCGGAGCGGCCCGGCTCGTGATCGTGCCAGCTCAGCGACGCGGCGCGCCTGCTAAAACCATTGGCGCAATTCGATGTGATAGCCGTTGGGATCGGTGATCTCGGCGCGCGCGGTTTGGCCCGGGCGCACCATCGGCCCCCACACCACCGGCACGCCTTTGGATTTGAGGAAGTCGATCGCCTTCCCCATGTCCTCGACCTCGAGCGCGATGAGATTGTAGCCCAGGTGAATGCCCGTCGGCGCGGGGCTCGGCTGCGCGCCGTCATAGAAGATGATCTCGACTGTGGTGTCGCCGAGCTGGAGATAGGTGAGATTGATCGGCACGCCTGCGCCCGAACGCTCGACCCGGTCGCGCGCCTTTACTTTGAATCCGAGAATGTCGGTATAGAAGGCGATCGTGCGATCGGGATTGTCGGTAACGAGCTCGACATGGTCGATCCGCTTGAACATGAGGGTCTCTCCCAAGCTTGCGCGCGGCCGCTCGCCGCTCTTGCTGATATTGCTATTTTCGTCCGATCCGGGCTATCGCGAAGTTCCGATTTCCGGACCGGTTATCGCGACTTAGATACGGCCAAACGACGCTTTCCCCCGTCTTCGAATTGCTCATAGCTCCGGCAAGGAGACTGCATAGCGCCGATCAACGATTTGCTCGGCCTCGACCCCGGGCTTCAACATCCCATGCGACTTGTACCACGCGACTTGGCGGAGAATGTCTTTCATGTCTAGACGCCCGTCGGCGTCGATCCACGCGATGCCAAGCCTTGCCTGTTCGATCGAGAGCCCCGTGTACTTGGCAAGGATCGCCAGCATCTCCCTCGCCTTCGGTCCATCGGCTCGCTTTTCGTCCGGACCGGTGAAGGCATCATGGTATTCGTGCGTCGCTTTGCGATAGGCGCGGAGAAAACGTAGCACGCAATCGCGACGCGTATCGGCAGTCCTCGTAGCGGCATACACGCCCGATATCTGCGTCGCGACCTCGTTTCCCGACCATCCGAGGAGTTTGACGTCGCCGCGCTGAATGAGGCCGATCGACAGCGCGCCGGGGATCAAGGTCATATCGGCCTTTCCGTTCACGACCGCCGAGACGACGTTAGGAAAAGATTGCAGCGGTAGAACGCGAATCTTGGCCATATCGAAGTGATATTTCGCCGCCAGCATGGCAAACCCGTAATAGACGGGCGATCCGATCTGCGTCGTCGCGAAGCTGTGGCCCGGAATATCCTTGTACGACCGCAACCCTTCTGCCCAGGCGTGGTTCGAAACGATGTAGGGTTGGAAGTCGAAGCCGGGGACATCGCGAGCGCCACCCGCGAGGATGCGGAGCGCGCCCCCGCCGGCCAAATTATAGAGGCCGCCGGTGAAGCCAGCCGTGCCGAAATCGACGTCACCGGACGCCGTCGCTACCGCCACTTGCTGTCCCGAGCTGAATTT
>JBJKPV010000260.1:0-5219 GCA_046706015.1 Allostellaceae bacterium
AAAGAAGCTTGTCCAGTAGCTTTCGCCGATGCCCGGCCGCGCGAGCAGCGCAAAGCCTGCCGCGGCGATCACCGGGCCGACGATCAACGGCTTGCGCGCGCCGTAGCGCTCGACCAAACCGCCGGACCAGCCCGACAAAGCGCCCATGATCAAGGTGAAGGGGAGAAAAGCCGCGCCCGCCGCCGCAGCCGAATAGCCTTGATAGCGGATCAGGTCGAAGGGCAAAAAGAAGAACGTGCCGCTCACGGCAAGATAAAGAAGCAAAGTAATCGCGTTGGCGCCGCTGAAGCTGGCCGAGCGAAAGAGACGCAGCGGCATCATTGGCGCAGCCACGCGCGCTTCGGCCGCGACAAAGGCGCCGAGCGCGGCCACGCTGAGCACAAGCGCACCCCAGACAAGCGGGCTGCTCCAGCCGTGCTGCGATTCCGCCGTCAGCCCATAGGCCAAGCTGCCAAGACCGATCACCGCAAGGAGTGCGCCCATCCAGTCCATCGGCGCATCGCTGCTCGCATCGCGGCTTTCTGGCACGCGCCAGAAGGTGAGGGCCAAGGTCGCAAGCGCGACCGGCAGGTTGACGAAGAAGATCGCGCGCCAGGAGAGCGCGTCGACCAGCCAGCCGCCGAGCACCGGCCCCAGCGCCGTCGTGAGCGCGGAAAAACCGGCCCAGATGCCGATCGCCTTGCCGCGCTCCTCGCCCGGGAAGGCGGCGCTGATGATGGCGAGACTGGTCGGAACCAGCAACGCGCCGCCGACGCCCTGGGTTACGCGTGCCGCGATCAAGATCGCAGCGCCGGGTGCCGCGCCGCACAGCATGGAGGCGACGGTGAAGAGCGCGACACCCAAGGCGAAGACGCGACGCCGGCCGAACCGGTCTCCGGCTGCGCCGCCGACCAGGATCAGCGCGCCAAGCACCAGCATATAAGCGTTGACGATCCACTGCGTGTCGGCGAGCGACAAGCCAAGACTGGTCTGGATCGCCGGCAGCGCGACGTTGACCACCGAGCCGTCGATGAAAGCAAGGCTCGAGCCGAGGATGGTCGCCGCGAGCACGAAAGGCTTGGCGCGCACCGCGCAGCCCGGCGTCTCGCCGGCCGCCCGCAGGACGGCAACGTCACAAGGTCCGCGCCCCAGCCCGATCACGGAACGCGATCAGGTCGCTTGCGCCCGTCCCTATACGTCACCCTTCGCCGTTCCCACGCGGCGCCGGTTCCATCGTGATCTCGTCGACATAGCACCAGCCCCAATCCTCGCCGGGCTCGAAGCTTCTGATGATGGGGTGGCGCGTGTGGTGAAAGTGCTTGGTTGCGTGCTTGCCCGGCGACTGATCGCAGCAGCCGACATGACCGCAAGAAAGGCAAAGACGGAGGTGGACCCATCGACCGCCGGTCTTCAAACATTCTTCGCAGCCTTGCGGCGTGCGCGGTCGGACATCGCGGACCTGATCGAGGTGTTCACAGATCGCAGCCATCATCGCCTCTCTCATCGTGATGCCGGCGCGGCGGAAGGGGCTGGCCGCTGGTGCGCCCCTCCGCCGCTTGCCGGATAGGCGGCCAGCTTACGTCCCGGCGCGGATCGAAGCAATCTCCTTGCGGAACGCCGCCAGGACATGCGCGCCGTCGGGCGTGTGCTTCACCCAATCATCGACCACCGGCTCGATCCGCTTCTTCCACTTCGCGAGCTCTGCGGGTGGCAGCTTGCGGATCGTCTGGTTGCCCATCTTCTCGGTGATGGCGATATTCTCATGCTCGGTATCGTCGATCACCTTGTTGAACCAATTCGTATAGCCCGTGCCGATATTGGCGTCGATCGCGCGCTTCGCCTTGCCCGACAACCTCGCATAAGTCTTGTTGTTCATGATCATGATCGCATCCTCGCCACCGAGCGAAGCCTGGACGTGGTTGCGTACGATGTCGGTGAGCTTGAAGGCGACGGTCGCGGGCCAGCCGATCGCGCTGCCCTCGATCGTGCCGCGCTGTAGCGCGGCATAGACCTCGTTGATCGGCAGCGAGATCGGCGTCCCGCCGAGCGCTTCGAGCGTCTGGCCCGAGATGCGGCCCTGCACGCTGATCTTCACGCCCTTCAGATCATCGAGGGTCTTCACCGCCGGCACGGTGTGGTAGGAGAGGTTCGCGAACACGCCGAAGGCGATCGGCTTTACGTTCTTCCACTCGTCGGCGATGATCCCCTTGTCGTAGAGGCGCTGGAGCGCGAGCCCCGCCTCGTGGGCGCTTTCGGCCTCGAAGGGAAGGGTAGCGACCAGCGTCTTCGGGAATTGCGACGATACCGGCCCGAGGATGCAAAAGGCGAAATCGGCGACGCCGTTCTGCACGCGATCCAGCGTGTTGCGCATATTGACCAGCGAATAACCGACGAAAACTTTCACATTGAGCGTACCGCCGCTCTCCTTCGTCACTTTCTCCGACCAAGGCTTGATCAGGTCGGTATGGATCGAGGCGGTGGGCGGACCGGGATCGCCGTATTTCAGCAGAATCGGCTCTTCGGCAAAGGCCGCGGCAGTGATGGCTGTCATCGCCGTCGCGGCGGCAAGCAAGCTTAGAATGCTGCGCATCATCACGTTTCTCCCTTGTTCGGTGTCGCTTGTTTTGTTCCGCGGCCATTATTCGGCACATGCGGTGTGGCGCTCGAAGCACCGTTCACTATGCGTACGCTCTCCTCAAGAACCTGTCAAACAAGCCGCGGAACGGCCGCTTCCCTGCTCACTTCTATCCCAATCGAATTAGTACATTGGCGAGACACTCTAGGCAGGAGGTCATTCGGGTGCCTGTTGGCTCCCGTTGTCGCGCCACGGCCGAAGCCGCCGTCTCGAGCGACGCGTCGGCGACAAGTTGAGCGCCCGCAGGTACTGGACCACTTATCCTTCTAAATGCAGGCGCCCTTTCGGCTTCACAAAGACTTTGCCAGCTCCCACGAAATCGCATGAGGCCGCGGGCGTGCCCCGATAACGTGCCTGCCCATCCGGCCTCTTGATTTGGCTCAATGCGATAGGCACCGGTTATCGCGAGGCTGCTGAGTTCATGGCACAAGATCCGACCACGACGAAGCCGGCGGCCGAACCAGTCGCCGCATCGGCCGGGATCAACGAAGCGGCTGGCCTGACCGCGGCAGAAGCCGCACAGCGCCTTGTTCAGTTCGGCGAAAACGCTCTTTCGGAATCGCACGAGGGCCCGCTTCGGCGCCTGCTTTCGTATTTTTGGGGCCCGATTCCGTGGATGATCGAGATCGCCGCCCTATTGTCGGCGCTTGTCGAGCATTGGGCGGACTTCTTGATCATCATGGTCATGTTGTTGCTCAACGCTGGCGTGGGCTTTTGGCAAGAGTTCAAGGCCGATACGGCGATTAGTGCCCTGAAAGAGCGGCTGGCGCTCAAAGCCCGTGTCCTGCGCGACCGAACGTGGAAGGACGTGCCGGCGCGCGAGCTGGTGCCCGGCGACGTCGTGCTGATCCGCTTGGGAAATATCGTGCCGGCCGATGTTCGCCTTCTGAAGGGCGACTATCTCAGCGTCGATCAATCGGCTCTCACGGGAGAATCTCTACCGGTCGACAAAAAGGTCGGCGATTCCGCCTTTTCAGGCTCGATCGCAAAGCTCGGCGAGATGCAAGCGCTCGTCACCGGCACCGGGATGCAAACCTATCTCGGCAAGACGGCGCGCCTCGTCGAAACCGCGGGAACGGTCTCCCATTTTCAGCGCGCGGTGTTGCGCATCGGGAATTTTCTTATCCTGTGTACGGTCGGTCTCGTGACGCTCATTGTGGCGGTCGCCCTATTCCGCGGCGACCCGCTTGTCGAAACGCTGCTGTTTGCACTGATCCTGACCGTCGCCGCCATTCCGGTGGCACTCCCCGCGGTACTCTCGGTCACCATGGCGGTCGGCGCGGAACGTCTGGCGCGTCTCAAGGCGATCGTTTCCCAGCTGGTTGCCATCGAAGAGCTCGCGGGCATCGACGTCCTCTGCGCCGACAAGACCGGCACGCTGACCCAGAATAAACTGACGCTTGGCGAACCGGTCGTGATCGAGGCATCCGACCAGAACGATCTTCTGCTTGCCGCAGCCCTTGCTTCGCATCACGAAGGCGGCGACGCCATTGACCAGGCGGTGTTCGAGGCGCTCGCATCGCACGAAGGGCTGGCGGATTACAAGGTTTACCAGGTTACCGCATTTCAGCCCTTCGATCCCGTCAGCAAGCGAACCGAAGCGACGATCGAGCACGCGGGCACGGTTCAACGCGTCGCGAAGGGCGCCCCACAGGTCATCCTGGCGATGGCCACGCATGATGCTGCCCTCGAACAGAGGGTTGGAGCGGCCGTCGACGCGCTCGCTGCAAAGGGATATCGCACCCTCGGCGTGGCGCGGCGGACGGGCCAGTCGGGTTGGCGGTTCTTGGGTTTGCTGTCGCTCTATGACCCCCCGCGCGAGGATGCCGCCGCGACGATCCAGAGGGCCCGAGAAATGGGCCTCGACATCAAGATGGTCACCGGAGACCATCAAGCGATCGCGCGCGAAATCGCCGGTACGCTGGGCCTTGGGCAGACGATACTTCCGGCCAACCAGGCCTTCGGTAAGTCCGGCGAAGCGATCGACGCGGACGCCGTTGTGGCCGCGGACGGCTTCGCTCAAGTCTTCCCCGAGCATAAATACGCGATCGTCAAGGCCCTGCAGGACCGCGATCACATCGTCGGAATGACCGGCGATGGCGTCAACGATGCGCCCGCCTTGAAGCAAGCGGATATCGGCATCGCCGTCAGCGGCGCGACCGACGCGGCGCGCGCGGCGGCCGATCTGGTGCTGACCGCGCCGGGACTTTCCGTCATCACCACGGGCATCGAAGAAGCGCGCCGCATCTTCGAACGCATGATGAGCTATGCCATGTACCGGATCAGCGAGACGATTCGCGTTCTCCTGTTCATGACGCTCTCGATCCTCGTCTTCAACTTCTATCCCGTGACGGCCGTCATGATCGTTCTGCTCGCGCTGTTGAATGACTTTCCGATCATGATGATCGCTTACGACAACGCGCCGGTGGCGGAGCGGCCTGTGCGGTGGGATTTGCCGCTCACGCTCACGATCTCCGTCCTGCTGGGTGTGCTTGGGGTGATCGCGTCTTTCGTTCTCTTCTGGGTCGCCGAGCGTTATCTCCATCTCGGCCGCGACGAAATTCAATCTCTGATCTTCCTCAAACTTCTGGTGGCCGGCCATCTG